>CAZRPW010000098.1:0-17306 GCA_964601975.1 uncultured Bacteroides sp. | reverse complement strand
CTCTTTTTCTGCGGCATTTAAAACCATGGCTTCGAAGCTGAAGATCGAAAAACTTAAGCGGCCTTTCTCAGCTGTGATTACTACCCGGTCCTTTGTAAGGGATTCCGGGGTGACAAAGCTCCAGCTTCCGTTGAGGAGGATTCCCCCCGGAAGGCTAATGACTGCTCCCTCTGTGTCGTCTGCCTCATAGATTCCGCCCCTGTTGAGGGAATGCCCGGTCACATGCAGGGGATCGCCAAACATGAAGAAGAGTATGTCCAGGGCATGACAGCCCATGTCGTGAAAATAGCCTCCTCCCGAGATCTTTGGGATGGCCCTCCACGGAAGGTTCTGTGGATCGTAATCCTCTTTTCTTGCAGGAAAGTACTGCTGCATATTAATATGAAGGATCTTTCCCAGCCTGCCGCTTTCAAGGATCTCTTTCACCTTCAGGAAGTACTCCAGCGAGCGGCGGTAGTAAGCCACATAGACCGGTACCCTGGCTTGCTCAGCAGCCTTATTTATCAGGAGGCACTCCTCGTAGGTCCTGGCCATGGGTTTTTCTATATACACCGGTTTGCCGGCATCGATCGCTGCCAGGGCATATTCGGGGTGCGACTGCGGGGGAGTGGCGATGTAAATGATATCCACATTTGGATCTCTGATCACATCGAAGGGATCGCGGTGCCAGGTAGCGATCCCATGACGCCGGGCATAATCTTCTGCTTTTTCGGCAGTGCGGTTTCCAACTGCCACCAACTGCGATCCGGGGATCTTACTGAATGCGGGGCCGCTTTTTCGCTCTGTCACATCGCCTGTGCCAATCATGCCCCATTTTATTATCCTGTCTGCCATAGTAGCTAAGATAGAAATTTCTTCTGACTGATCATTTAAGGATTACCGGGATCAAGCAAACAGGGCCGGCCAGACCCGAGGGTTCGGGTTCCCATCCTGAAGCGTCGAAGGGTTCATAAGCGATGTTCACGAAATTTATCTCCTTAAAATTTCGCCAGGCTATTCCTTGCTGGTCCATATAGATGATCCGGTTTGCCATCAGATTTGCCACCTCGATACCCAGGGTGTTTTCGCCTTCCTTCAGAGCTGATCCCAGGTCTATTTCCATGGGGAAACTCCATGCATATCCGATCGCTTTCCCGTTCAGGAGAATCCTGGCACTTTCATGAACCTGGCCAGGGTCAAGTAGAAAGCGGTCAGCTGTGATTCCCGGTTTATTGAATATTAATGTATACTCGGCTATCCCCGAGAAGTCCAATAGCCCGGGATCTGACAGCTCGGTCCACAGTTTCAGCGTATCGAGCTTCCTGGGCTTCGGGAGAGTCGGTCCACCCGAAAGAAAGGACAGATGCCAGGATCCGGCTAGCTCGACTGGCTCGAGGCGTTCGAGTTCGTATTCCCATTTGTCAGCCGGGGAGCTTATCTTGTCATAAAGCCTCAGGAATATGGATTCTCCTGGCTGGAGCTGTACCCTGACCCTGGTTTGAAGACCTTCTGTTTCCATGGTAGCAGCCCCAAAACGGCCATCCTTTGGATCCATAATCAATACTGACCTGGCTTTTGCGTTCAGGGGAACCATGGCATCGATGCTTGAAGGGCTATGGTTCACCAGGTAGTAATACTTCCCGTCTTCCATCTTCCTTCTTGTGAATTTTAGTCCCAGATCGCCGATGTGTTCACTGTCGATCCCGGCATATTCAAGGGCTTGACCCAGGTCGGAACTTTGAAGCACAGTTCCTGCACCCAGTTTGCATATTCTGATCCCCTGTCCAGCATCTTCAAATTGTAATTCAGCAAGGAGCCCGTTTAGAATTTCTCTGCGCTGTTCGTGTTCATGATAGCCTGGAACATTTTTTGGCAGGCTTTCGAAAACCACCAGGCTCCCTTTGCCCGCTATATCGAGGATCTTCTTTAGGGTGACCACCGGCATGATATCACATGCAGGAATCACCAGCACTTCATAAGCCGCGGCACCTGTGGTCGTTCTAATTTCCCCTTCTGAGGATTCAGCCCCAAGAAGTAGCGCATCCGAAATAAAATCGTAGGAATAACCCTGTTCAGAAAGGCGGTCTAATTCGGGATAAACAAGCCATTCCTGGATGTTATGCACCGACAGCTGCATTTCCCGACCTTCGGCTTCATGCCAGATATCGAATACAGGCCAGTAGACCAGCACTTCATTGTCTGCAGATCCAGACTGCAGGATAGACTGGCAACGGCTAATATATTGGTTCACGGGAGGGAGGTGATCCCAGAAAGTATTGGTGGGTCCGAAGTGCACAGAAGCATAGAAAAGCCAGCCTGGCCATGGTTCTGAAGCAGGGGAATAGGGAATTCCATGGTAGAATACATGGTTGATCCCGGCCAGAAAAGCATCTTCCACTTCAGGTTTGCATTGCGACAGGGCCACTTTGAAGTGCTCTCCCAGCCAGGTAAAAGTCTCATTTGAAATAAGCTTTTTGTTGCTCACATGGGCTGCGGAAGTGGCCAGTTTCAGCATCATTGGATTAGGTTCCACGTTGCGGGAATCGTCTTTATTGATGCGCGCTCCCGGGATTTCATAATTCCGGTGACCGAAGATTTCACACTCTGGGATATCTACTGCTGCATACAGATCGATTAGGTTTCCCGGTGAACCATGTGCCTGGTTTCGGGTCAGACTGCCCTTCTGATTACTCCAGGAGCTCATGGGCCGGGTGAAATTCTCCAGGAGCAATTCGGCCAGCGTCTGCCTGTAGTCGGACTTTACCTGTGCGGCCAGCTCCGGGTTTGCTTTTCCGCTGAAGACCAAAAGGTGATCCCTCAGATCATATCCCCTCCTTGACTGGAATTCTTCGAATAAGCCGGGTGTCCAGCTTGCCTGGTATACTTCGTAACTATCATTGAAAAATGCACGTACTGTTTCCCTCCCTTCAAAAGCATGGTCAAATCGTTCCAGGTAAACCTTAAGGGCTTTCTCCGAAAAATGGTCCATTGTGTAACCCTCACCACCCGGAGCCGCTCTTTTAACCATTTGTCCTGTTTTACCGGAAAAGGCTGCTACCAGTTCCCAGGTCCCCTTGTCCGGCACCCATAAAAGCAATAAGTTTTCGTTTACGTGCCTGGTGAGATTCAGTACTTTCCCGTCCTCCGAGTACGCCATCAATGCTTCCAGGGTGACTCCTTCACGACGATCTCCGGCTTCGTCAGGCTGGATTTTCACATCAAGTTTTTGCCCGGCCGAGAGCTGGTAGTTTTGCAGAATCAATTTGCCAGCTGCCAGGGCGGGAGTGATCTGGGGGCCTCCGAATGGCCAACCTGTCCCCAGGTTCATGTCCATTCCCATCCCAAGACGCCCGGCCTCTTCGATACTTAGTTCCAGCATGTCCATCCATTCCGGGGAAAGAAAATCCAGGCAAAATTCTTCATGTCCTTTCACGCCATAAATGGGAGTGATCTCCAAACCGCCAAATCCGGCTTCAGAATATTTTTCAAGCAGTGAGACTATATTTTGTTTGTCCACTTCGCTTCCCAGCCACCACCACCTGGCCCAGGGTTTGGCTTCCTGGTTCACTTCCGGCCATGGACTTGCCTCTGGAGCCTGATTTTTACATGAACCCAATGATATTGAGAGGAGGAAAATGAAAGGTAAAACGCCAAATAATAATTTCGTCATTTTTAAAATCCTATACAGTACAATTTTTCGAGCCCCTTAAAAAGGTAGGCATCCCCTGCTACAGCGACGGAGGACCAGAATTTCCCGTCCAGCGAATTCTCATGGAGCAGTTCAAACGCTTTTCCCGCTCTGAATACACGGGTCGTACCCTTCTCATCGGTGAAGTAGATCTTATCTTCATAAAGCCAGGGAGAGGCCCAACATCCCCCAACGCCATCTACTTTCTCCTCATATATCTCTTTCCCAGTGGAAGCTTCAAAGCAGTTAATTTTTCCTCCCCTGTTGGCTACCAGGTAGATCAATCCATTGTGAAGCAAGGGTGATGGGTTTGATGTGGGGGCATCTGGGTTTGTCCAGACCACACCATCGCTGGTACTTTCCCCTTCAGCAGGGGTGATGTCCCCCTTGGCTCCTGCCCTGATACATTGAAAGGAGCCAGGAGTATCCCGGAAAGCCGTGTTACCAAGGTAGAGGAAATCCTTGTCTGCCACCGGGGAAGGAATGTTGTAGTGTCCTCCAACCTTGAGTTCCCAGAGCAATTCACCGGTCTCAGGGTCATAGGAGCGAGCTTTCTTTCCCCCGACAACCAGTTCGCTTCGCACGGAGTTGACCCATATGAAAGGAGTGCTGTAGTTGGTTTTTTCTTCCCGGTTAATTTTCCAGATTTCCTCACCGCTTGCTGCATTGAGAGCCAAAAGGAAGGAGCTTTCCTCATTATCGACCTGCAGATAAAGCATCCCATCGTGCAAAAGCGGGGAAGAACCCGTGCCCCATCCTGCAAGTGTTTTAAAGGCTCCGGGATCTTTTTCCCAGACCAGGTTTCCATCCAGATCAAAGCAATAGACACCCGTCATGCCGAAATATACATAGACATATTTCCCATCTGTTACCGGCGTTTCCCCGGCATAATTGTGGGCGCGGTGTTTCTTGATCCGGGGGTTTCCTTCAAAAGCCACCCGCTTCCACAACTCTTCACCGCTTTTCAGGTCCACACAGCTTAATTGCCAGCGGTAAATATCATTCAAATAGCTTAGATCTTCCCCCTGATCACCCGGAGGACCCTGTTGGCGGTCGGGAGCTGCAGCTACTTCTATTGGGACAGCCGAGGCAATATATACTTTGTTATCCCAGATAATTGGTGAGGACCAGCTGCTGGCTTCTATGTCTGCAATCCACCTGATATTGGTGGAATCGTTCCAGTGTTCCGGAAGGTTTTTGCCTTTGACTACCATATTCTGATCGGCTCCCCTGAACTGGGGCCAGTTGGTAGTGCATGAAGAGATGGTCAGGGCTGTGATAATAATAAGCCCGGTGCTTTTTGCTAGTTTGTGGAGATTTTTCAACATAATCATATATATCTGGTTAATATATTCTTATTTAAGGGCTAATTTGCAATATACTACTATTCCGAATTGAATCAAGAATAATGCTTCTTATGAAAAAAATGCGATTGATCATTATGGCAATTATAACTTTGAACGGAATTTCAGTGCTCTCACAGCAGGCCCCCTGGGGTGGAGAGGAAATTCTCTCACCTGAGATTCATGATAATAAAAGGGTTACTTTTCGCCTGACTGCTTCCAATGCGAAGGAGGTGAAGATCATGGGCGACTGGATGCCCATGGACGGGTGGACTCCAGGTGCGGAAGTCATGGAGAAAAACGAGAAGGGTACCTGGTCTTATACTTCTCAAGTGCTTGATCCGGAACTCTACAGTTATGCTTTCCTCGTGGATGGTCTGAGAGTAAATGATCCCAACAATGCTTACCTGAGCAGGGATATCTCCACCAATACCAACCTATTTTTGATCGATGGTGCGCAGGCCGATTTGTACCGGGTAAATGATGTGGAGCATGGCTCGGTGACAAAGCGCTGGTATGATTCACCCGGACTTGAAATGAAGCGCAGGATCACCATTTACACGCCTCCCGGATATGAAAACTCTAAAGAGAAGTACCCCGTACTCTACCTGCTTCACGGGGCCGGGGGAGATGAAGAGGCCTGGATGGAGCTGGGCCGGGCTTCCCAGATTATGGATAACCTGGTTGCCGAAGGCAGCATTAAGCCAATGATTGTGGTGATGCCCAACGGGAATGTCTCCCAGCAGGCAGCTCCGGGTGAGGGACCCAGGGGTTTTTTTAAGCCGCAGTTCATGGTTCCCGGAACCATGAATGGGGCCTACGAGGAGAGTTTTGTGGACATAGTGGATTTTGTGGAGAAAAGCTACAGGGTGAAGGCCGATAAAGCTTCCCGTGCAATTGCAGGACTATCCATGGGGGGATTCCATTCCCTGCATATCTCCAGGTACTATCCCAATACCTTCGATTATGTGGGCCTCTTTTCGCCTGCAATTTTGCCTGCTCAGAATCCTGTCACAAATATATATGAGGATATTGACGGAACCTTGCGTGCCCAGATGGAAAATGGCTACAGTCTGTATTGGATTGCCATTGGGAAGACCGATTTCCTCTACAAGAATGTGGTGGAGTACAGGCAAAAGCTCGACGCCATGGGTATGGAATATACCTACCGGGAGAGTGAGGGAGGACATATATGGAAAAACTGGCGGGTCTACCTCACCGAGTTTGCTCCCCTGCTGTTTAAATAAGTTCCTTACAAGCCCAGGCGGAGCGCTGTTCCGGTATATTTCACCGATGTATCAGGACGGGTTGTGAGATTCATTGGGCGGGGATGCTCCCTGTCTACCAGCACCACATGGAAGGTCCTTTCTGCCGGCATTCCTGCATAGCTGCCTTCCCTTTCGCCAATTTCCAGGGTCTTTGCCTGGTGATCGTAGCGAAAGCTGATCTTCGAGTACTCGCCTTTCTCATAGTTGTAGTTCAGCCCCTCGTCCTCATAAAGTGAAAACTCAGCATTCGCTTCTCCATAAACAAAGAGGGTGAGGGGTGCATCCGGCTTTTCACCCACGAACTGGATGTCGGGACCAAAGGGAATGATGGATCCGGCTTTTACATGCATGGGCATTTGCTCATAGGGTGCCGGAACATTTTCCCTTATTCCTCCGGCAATACAGGTGCCCGATTGCAGGTCAAACCAGCCACTGCCTTTCGGGAAGTAAATCTCTCTTTCCCGGGCTTTGTATTTATAAACCGGGGAAATCATCAGTGAGGGTCCGAACATATACTGGTCACTGATCCCCGTCACCCCGGGGTCGTCCGGGAAATCCATGACCAGGGCACGCATGATTGTATAGTCGTCGAAGTGGACCTGTCCGGCCAGGGAGTAGATATAGGGCATTAAACTGTACCTGAGTTTGTTGTATTTCAGGATTGATTGGTAGGCCGGGTGGGTCTCCGGGGCAATGTTAAAGACCTCCCTGTAGGGGAACTGGCCATGGGAGCGGTAGAGGGGGACAAAGGTTCCGAACTGGTACCAGCGGGTATTCAGCTCGCGCCATTCCTCCAGGTCATCACTTCCCTCAGTGGCCCTTTCGTACCTGTGTTCGACGCAGAAACCACCAATATCCATGGTCCAGTAAGGGATTCCTGAAAGTGCGAAATTGAGTCCGGCCGAAATTTGAGCTTTCATGTCCTCCCAGCGGGTTCCGATATCCCCACTCCAGGTAGCCGTGCTATATCGTTGCAGGCCTGCAAATCCGGATCGTGTAAGCAGGAATACGCGCTTGTTGGGATCCTCTTCCCGCTGACCATTATAGATGGCATCGGCGTTGACCAGTGAATAGGTGTTTAGAAACTCTGTGGATGAACCCAGGGCCGTGGGACCCGACAGTTTTTTCCTGTACCCGAGGCTGGCATTGGAGAGGATATCGGGCTCCGATGCATCCATCCACCAGGCATCGATCCCCAGTCCGTAAAGGTTTTCATTCATTTGCTCCCAGAACATCTTCCTGGCACCCTCAGCGTAAGCATCATAAAATGACCCGATATATCCGTGAGAGATCCAGTCCCGGATACTGTCTTTCACAGCCTGCCGGTATATCCAGCCATTTTTATCCAGTTCCTTATAATTGTCAGTTTCAGGGTAAAATTTTGGCCAGACAGAGATCATTACATGGGCATTCATGGAATGGATGTCCTCCATCATCTTTTTGGGGTCGGGGAAGCGGGTGGCATCAAATTTATGACTGCCCCACTGGTCCTCTTCCCAGTAGGACCAGTCCTGTACAATATTGTCAATGGGGATCTTCCGTTTCCGGAATTCGGCCAGGGTATTCACAATCTCATCCTGAGTCTTGTAACGCTCCCGGCTTTGCCAGAATCCATAGGCCCATTGTGGCATGATCTGGGCTTTCCCGGTGAGACTGCGGTATCCGCTAATCACCTTGTCCATGCTTTCGCCATGGATGAAGTAGTAGTCCAGCTCCTGACCCATCTCTGACCAGAGCGAGAGCCTGCCCTGCTCCACGGGGTCGAGGGGTCCCAGGGCCTTCAGGCCGAGATAAGAAACGCCTCCGTCGGGTTTCCACTGAACAGAAACAGGCACCCTTTGTCCAGCTTCAAGGGTTACCCGGAACTTGAAGGTGTTTGGATTCCACGCGGTTCTCCAGCGCTCAGGGACTACCTCCTCACCTCCGATATATACGCTTGTATACCCGGCATAGTAGAGCTTAAACTCATATTCTCCCGGGCTGGCAGCTTCAATCTCACCCTCCCAGCTAATGGAGGATTCGCCAAAGGGAAAGCCGTCGGGAAACTTTGTGATGGTTTCCAGGTTTTCATAATCGATTTCAGATTCGCTGCGTTTCACAAAAACCTCGCCCGAGGATGTCACATAGCTGGCAGTGAGTCCGCCCTCGGTCCCGTTTTCATCAAAGAGCCTGAACTGGGAGAGTTCTCCATAATCTCTTACATCACCGAATTTGGTGAGTGAGTAGTTGTCCCACAAAAGCCCGTAATGCTTGTTGGAAACTACGAAGGGTATGGAGACTTTTGTGTTGTACTGGTAGAGTACCTCGTTCTTTCCCTTGTAGTTCCATTCGTCGCTCTGGTGCTGACCCAATCCGAAGAAGGCCTCATCGGCGGGCGACTCAAATACCTGCCTGAATGAGTAGCCCGTAGTCTCATCAACTTCAATGGGGCTGAAGGATTTTCCTCCCCCGGCCAATTCCTCGAGAAGCACCTTTCCTTCCCCATCTAGAAAGGTGATGCTGCCATCGGAAAGCTTTACCCGGGCAGAGATCTTTTCTGTGGAGATCAGGATGGATCCGTCCGATTCGGAGACAGTAAATGGGGTTTTTTCGCCCCGCCGGGGAAGCACAGTCAGGCTGATTCTTTCAGGAAAGCTTTTTCCCGGAATGGCGCTTACCCTGAAGATGTCTTCTGTTACTGCCTCAATTTTGATAAGCCCCGGGTCAGCGTTATTGTTGGAAGAGAGGGAGATGATTACACCCTGTTCAGTCTCCTGGTAGCTTCCATTATTGCAGGACAAAAGCAGGGAAAAGGAAGCAAACAGTGTTAAGGCAAGAATTTGGTTTTTCATATTTCTTGTAGTTTTAGTCCCAGGTATTTTCTGCCAGCCAGTGAACTGTCTGTTCAATGAACTGTAAGAAAGCAGGGTTCTCATATGCTTTTTTATCATGACCCAGCGTCAGGCAGACAATGTCTGAATTCTTGTGGGTGTGTGTCCATGCAACAAGGGGTGAGGAATCCGGATGATTTGTCATTAACAATGATGTGACATCCTTTTTTATAGTAAGATTGTTGTAACCTTCATCATGAATGGTGAAATCAGTCATCCCCAGTGTGGCCGGATGGCCTGAATCCAGGACCTTCACTTTCATATCAATACTGTGTTTATAATCCGACAGCAGGGAGGAATCGGTTTCATATCCCGGCATAACGTACTTTCCTCCAAGCATCTCCAGGTATCCATCCCATTGTTGGAACGAGCAAATAGCATGGTGAAGGAACAGAATAGGTTTCCCATGCCTGGTCAAATCCTGAAAAACAATAGAATCTTCTAAAGGAAGAATTGGCATATAATCATAGAATACTAACACATCATAGGCGTCTGTTTGCTGAAGCATCTGCATGGCCCGGGGATAATATACCGGGTCAATTTCGACCTGTTCCATGCCCTCAAATACATCAAAGAATTCGGTGGTATCGAATTGGTGCCCGCCAAGGATTAACAGCACCTGAACAGGTTTGTTACAGCTCTCCAGCAAGACCAGGCAAAATATTAAAAGTGGTAAAAGGGTTCTTTTCATGATCAGGCAGAATAAAAAATTAGCCCACAATATCTACCCTTCTCCCAAAGGGTGAAAGGGCGAAGCCTGCCAGCTTGAAATGCTGCATGCCCCATGGGATCCCTATGATGGTAATGGAAAGCAGGAAGCCGAAAATTATATGAATCAGGGCAATCCAGAGCCCGGCGATGAGCAGCCATATGATGTTCAGAAGGCTGTAAAGACAGCCTGGGAGTTCACCTTTGTTCACCTCAAAACTTCGTCCGAAGGGCCACAATGCCAGGGAACCCACCTTGATCATCTGGAAGCCAAAGGGAATACCGATGATGGTGACCATCATGGCTACTCCACCCAGGAAATAACCGATGGCGGTGGCCAGTCCGCCAAACAGGAGCCATATAAGGTTAGCAAGGAAATTCATGTGACTGGAGGAATGGGTTTTTCCAAATATAAGAAAAAGTTACACCCGTGCCCCTTAAATGCTTATCCTCATCCTTATTGAAACCGCTGCTATAAAAAAAAGGCGGATGCCTGTAGAAAACATCCGCCTTTTTTAGGTTGAAATATGATCTTGTTTATTGCTCAGCAGTTACGATTACCATCCTCATATTGGCAATCAGGTTAAAGGTGGTCTTAAGGTCTTCGTTGTCTGCAATCTCCTGAATGGGCGCAACGGCCAGGGCAGACTTAACTTCCTTGAGTTGCTCTGAAAGTTCTTTCAGTTTTTCAAATGTGGTGATGGCCACCATCCCTTGCAGTTGATCCTGCTGCTGCTCCAATGCTTCCTCCAGGATGCCGGTGGAGGGGTTCAGCTGGTTCAGGTAAATTACAAGTAACTCTCTGATATCACCTTCCTGCTCCTTGGTCATTTCATTTGCCGCCAGTTTTTCTTTAAGAAGGCTGCTGGAAATGTATAATTTCTCTACAAAGGAACCGGTCAGAAATGCAGTGTGAACAAATACCATTTCTTTCTCACTGTTGTAATTCTTACTGTCGCGAAGAAGCTCGTTGAACATCGCAGCGAGTGTATCCCTGTTCATTGCGGTTCCACTCATACCTTCAATGGTAAAGGTTGCAAACTTGGATTCAACACCAATTTCTCTCGCCAGTTCCTGCGCTGCAGCAAAGGAGAGGTACATGGCCTCATCATCATTTCCATATTGGTGATAAACAATATCTGCCATATAGATGCCCAGATTAGCAGCAGCTATGGATTTGGAAAATTTATAGTTGTGTGCACTGTAAGGATCGTTGGTTAGTACGCTATTATACTCGGCATTCACCAGGTCCAGGATTTTAAACAGTTGGTCAACCTTCTGCAGGTTAGGGTCAATCGCTTCAGCAGCGGCAATGTAGTCTTCAAAGCTAAATGTCTCATCTACTTGCTTTTCCTTCTTTTGGCTGGTGCCGCAGGAGGAAAGAATAAGCGTTGTAAAGACAAGGGCCAGTGCAAATTTAAAATGCTTCATTTTCAGGTCGTATTTTAGTTATACTGAAATAGGTAACGAATATAACTAATTTATGTTTATGGTTTAAAGCAAAAAATGATAAAAAAGAAAAGCTGCCCTGGTGGACAGCTTTTCAAGCCCTAAATCTAACCCTATTGTTAACCTAAATGTACCTGCAAATTTGCATGAACATTTTCAAATAAAACATGAGTTTTCTCATGTTTTAGAAGGAGAGATTAATATTCCGTATTATAATTTCTTATGAATGTTTTCGGTGACCACATGACCGTCAAACAACTGGATAATCCGGTGTGCTTTTTCAGCATCATTGGGTGAGTGTGTGACCATCACAATGGTGGTCCCATCTTCGTTTAGCTCTGTAAGAAGCGCCATCACCTCACTGCCATTGGCCGAGTCCAGGTTACCTGTTGGCTCATCCGCCAGTATAAGTTTCGGGTTGGTTACAACGGCCCTGGCAATGGCCACGCGCTGTTGTTGTCCCCCGGAGAGTTGCTGTGGGAAGTGGTTTTTCCTGTGGCTGATTTTCATCCTCTCCATGACGGTCTCAACTTTTTGCTTTCGTTCGGATCCGCTCATCTTTAGATATAGCAGGGGAAGCTCTATATTTTCATACACGGTGAGTTCATCAATCAGGTTGAAACTCTGGAAGACAAAGCCAATATTTCCCTTACGCAGATTGGTTCTCCCTTTTTCTTTAAGGTTGGCAACTTCAGTTTCATGGAAGACATAGGATCCGCCTGAGGGATTATCCAGCAGACCGAGGATATTCAACAGGGTTGATTTTCCACATCCGGATGGACCCATAATGGCTACAAATTCTCCATCTTTAACTTCAATATTTACATTGTTCAGTGCGGTGGTTTCCACTTCGTCGGTGCGAAAAACCTTTACCAGGTCAACAGTTTTAATCATTAGGTCGAGTTTTTAAATGATGTGACTCAAAAAACAATCAATATGCCAAAGTAGGTAACTTTCAGTAAAATAGCAAGGTATATGTTTTTGAGTCATCCATAAAGTGTTCATTTTTGAGACGTATGTGTGCGTTTTCGTACAGTGCGTTCACATCTTTGTATCTAAGACGTGCTTCGAGTGAGTTTGTTACAGAAAAATCAGGATCTGTTCCAGGGGTGGCCGAAAACTACCTGTAAGGGCTCAGCTATAGTGAAACTTGCTATTGCTCTATTCTGACCTTAATCTCATCGGCAATGTGCAGGGCTGTGCTCATGGTTTCCAGGTCTCTGAAAAGTTCACCGCTGGCTCCCGAGTGGTGACTGCGGCCAATGATTTCCATGAGATATTCGTTTTTCGGATTTTCAGGATCAATCTCGACCATGTAAACCACTGCAGGCTGACAGGAGGTCTTATACTCCTCATCCTCCGGATACTTATTGTTGGTCCAGTAATCGTTCCAGTCCCAGGTCTGGTTGATCTCGAAAAGCACCCTGTATTTGCCTGAGACTGCTTCGTTCAATCGGGTGTTCAGAATGAAACTCTGGTCAGGTGTGGGACCTGTGTAGGCATCAGCAACCGGATCCTCAGGCGTGGGAAGGTAGAGCCCGTCTTCTGTCATTATTCCCCTCTGATGCGACCAGCGGGGGAGTGCTGCGGGTCTTCGAATTTCTCCCGGCATCCAGAAACCTTTGGATGCATCTCCATGCTCAAAGACACCTTTCCCTATGGATTCGGACACATAAAGGGTTTGAATGAACTCTCCGCCTTCGTTTTCTACCCAGATGGCCATCAGGGGATGGTTAAACCCTTCGCCCCGGGTCATTTCGATCTCTAGTTTGGGCCCTTCTCCTGCCGAATTGTAGCTGAGTTGAACGGGCGTTTCCTTTACGGGTACTTTTGAGGTGGTGCATGAGAAAAGAAGCATCACCAGTGGCAATATATAGAAGTGTTTTTTCATGACATAGGTTTAAAATTCAATAATAACTCCAATGGTCGGAAGCACAGTTCCTGCAGCGGACTGAAGTTCTTTCATCTTATACCGTTGCAGTTCGGGAGAAGCCTCAGGATTAATGATGACAGGATTACCCTCTGCATCAAGATCCTGTATAAGGAAGGCACTGCTGGTCGTTTTAAAATTATAAACGTTCTGAACATCTACATACAAATTAATAGTAACTCTGGATAAAAACCACTCTTTGTCCACACGCAGGTCAAGCTGATGGAAGGGTTCAAACCTCAGTTGGTTATACTGGTTGTAGTCAAGCGCCGGGAAGGCAGTTACATCCCAGTAATCCACTAAGGAGGAGGTGTAGGAATCATAGGGTGTATAGGGTTGTCCACCCACAAGGCGCCACTTGAACCCTACCTGCCAGTTTCCCTTAAACTTCCTGAATCCATAGATATTCAGGAGGTGAACATTGTCCCAGCTGGTTGGAATATTCCCCAGTGGGATGAGTGACTCTTTGATGGGGAAAGTTTCACTTCTCACCAGGGTGTATGAGATTGTAAGGTTGGTTCCAAACAGGTCCCGGTTTCTGTAAAGGAATTCAGCACCATAGGCCCTGCCTTCTGAAATGGATTTAATCGGCTCGTTGCCGTATAAACCGAAATCTGCACCCTTGCTGGCCAGAGATACAGAATCGATTAGTGAAAAGGGGTAGTTACTGTATTTCTTATAAAACCCCTCCACGCTCACTTTTGATTCAGCATCGGGTAACCACTCCACACCTGCTACAAAGTGGTCTGATTGTATATATTTGATATCAGGCTGGTTGACCATGGTTCCTTCGGGACCTTTGTATCCCATGGCTGTATAGGCCGGCATCTGGTAAAAGCGTCCGGTGTTAAAATTCAGGTACCATCCATCGGTCAGCAAGTATGAGGCTGAAATCCTCGGCGAGAGCTGATTTGCCAGGTTTTTCATGTCATCATTAAAATTATTGGCATCTGCTCTTAATCCAAAGGAAAGCACCAACCTTTTCTCCAGCATTTCCTTACTCACCTGTCCAAATGCACCCCATGAAAAGAGGTCAAAAGCAGACTCATTATTAAATTCAACAGGCTGGTCAAATATAAATTGCCTGCTGAAGTTACGGGCATAGAACTTTGCATATTCAAAATTCGCACCGTAATTAACCCTTAATCCGCCTTTGTAAATGGATGTGTTTTCGTAGCGAAATTTATTTTCAATTTCATCGGAGCCGTAATTAAGAGTAAGCAGATCTTCATCCACAATGTTATCCTGGTATTTCAGACTTTCATTGTGCAGGTAGTTCCGGCTCAATACCCAGGTGTCAAAACCCTTTTCCCGGAAGTGTTTGTAAACAGCCCCAATGGCATAGCTCCACTGGAAAGTTTCGGGCAGGTATCCCAGGATGAACTTTTGGTCTTCGGTTTCGTTGGCATCCAGGTTGAGGTTGTTGTTATCATAGGATCCGAGACTCACCAGGGTGATTTCATTTTTTTCGTTAAACCGATGCTTAATTTTAAACTGGTAATCGTTGTATTTCGGCAGGAAGGGTAATTCCAGCGCCTTGAAAAGGAATTGAAGATAGGATCTCCTGTAGGAAGCAATGAATGTGGTATTCTCCCCCAGTGGACCATCGAGGGTCAGTGCCAGGTCGGAGGCTCCAAAGGATCCTTTGAAATTGAGTTTTTCCTGGTTGCCGTCTACCTGGTAAAGATCAATCACCGAAGAGAGTGCATTTCCCTTATTGGCAGGGAAGGCACCGGTGTAGAGATTTACTTCCCTCAGGAAATCGGCATTTATAATTCCCACCGGTCCGCCCGAGGCTCCCTGGGTGGCAAAGTGGTTAATATTTGGAATCTCGATTCCATCCAGGTAAAAGGTGTTTTCCGAGGGTCCGCCGCCTCTTACGATGACATCGTTTCGCTGTGCAGGGGTGGAAGCAACACCCGGAAATGACTGAATCACCTTGGATATATCCCTGTTTCCGCCGGGACTTTTTTCAATTTCCTCGATGCTAATACGCTGCAGCGATACCGGGCTTTCTTTGATCTTTCTGAAAGGCGAAGCTTTTATGACCACTTCATCGAGTTGCACATTGGCTTCTACCATGGGGATGTCCAAAAACACCTTTTTGGCATTGGTCACCTGGATGGCTTCAGAGACATAAGTTTCGAAGCCTACCGAGCTTACCCTGAGTTCCACATAGCCCGGTTCCAGTCCCGTAAATAGAAAGTTACCATCCAGGTCACTTATAGACCCAATGGTGGTTCCGTAAATTGCGACGGTAGCAAACTCTACCGGGGCATTATTTTTAGTGTTAAATATTCTACCCTGTATAACTCCCTGCTGGGCACTGACAGTGAAAGGCAGCAGGAAAAATATAAGTATTAAAAAAGGGTTGTATGGTTTCATCATGTTGCTGTTTTACATTGAGAGAACAACAAAAAATTACAAATGTTCAACAAATATGAAAAATTGTTAAACAAGGTTTTTTACAACTTCAGGAATGGATATTTTCCCTGGAGCTGCTGTCGTTTGTCCTCCTGCTTTCGCAGGGTGTTTTTAAACGCTTCACCCTCCAGGTTTCTCGAGCGGTGTTCCTCCATTTTCAGCAGGGGTTCCAGTTCATCGATGATCCGGTTTGATTCATCAGACACCAGCGTCTTTCGGAACTTTTCCCAGATGTACCGGGTGGCCTGTGAGTTTAGGTGAAGCATATCTTCGGTATAGAATCGGTAGTCACGCAATTCATCCATGGCTATTTCGTAGGAGGGGAAATAGAAGACCTGGTCGGGAAATTGTTCTTCCAAAGCTTCTGTTGCAAGCAGCAAGGAAGCTTTGCTGAGCTGGTTTCCATGAGCGCCGTCTTTCCAGTGCCTAATGGGACTTACTGTGAGTAAGATCTTCAACTCGGGGTTCAGTTTAAAAAGCCGTGGCAGCAGTTCATTATAGTGCCTGAAAATTTCCCTGACCGACAAGCGGCTCCTTGTAAATTGTGCAGCCGGGATCTTGTGGCAGTTGCAGACCACCTGTCCCTTTGCATTGTGACGATAGATCCAGACAGTGCCCCAGGTGATTACAAGCAGCTTTGCTTTCTGCAGAAGTGCTTTGGATGCTTCGAAGGATTGATTGATTCCCTGCAGGCAAGCCTCCCTGTCGGGCGAGGAAAAGCCGGTATAGTGATCAAAAGAGAACCAGAGTCCGCCGTGCAGATCCAGGTCTTTTTCTCCGTATTGCTTCTTATCCATCAGTGCCTCAAGTTGCCTGTGCACCGAAACCGGGTTGTAGGTAACCCCGAAGGGATTGATGCTGATTGGGAACTTCGACCTTTCCAGCAGTCTGCCAATATTCTCAGTGAAACAGGATCCCATCATCAGTAAAGGAGCATGGTGGTCCAGGCGGAAGGGATATTCGGGGATGCTGACTTCTGTGAGCAGTTTCATGTGAGCGTTTATATAAATTCCTGCAACTAAGATAAAGAAAATGCAGCCAACCATGGAAGCCGCCGGTTGAGGAGGCCGCCGTTAGAGGAAGCCGCCGTTAGAGGAGGCCGCCTTCGTGGAGATATCCCGATATTTCTTCATGGGTGAACTGTGGGGCAGTCTAATCCGGTAATTCAGAAGATGAAGAAGTGTTAAGCCCGGATAAAAAGGGCGGATTTTTATCCGGGAACCACTTGGATTATGGTTAGAATGACACGAAGCGGAATCGCCGGGAATCGCTGGGAATCGCTGGGAATCGCTGGGAATCGCTGGGAATCGCCGGGAATCGCCGGGAATCGCCGGGAATCGCCGGGAATCGCTGGAAATCGCTGGAAATCGCCGGGAATCGCTGGAATTTCCGACGCCTGGGTATATATTATATCCGTTTATTAACAAAATTTCATAATAAACAGATAAAATATATCCATTTTCAATTATTTATATCCGTTTATCAGCAAAATTTCATAATAAACGGATATAAAATATTTGCGCCGTGCAAGTTTTCTCTATGCAAGTCCGTGAGGTGGGGAGTTATAAGGCGAACTTTAAATATTGAAACTCAGAGACTGGTAGCTGCACTCAACGCCAAGCTGCGGAGGCACTATATTTACAATGG
>CAZRPW010000097.1:0-17417 GCA_964601975.1 uncultured Bacteroides sp. | reverse complement strand
AGGTGTTCCTTCGTCGGACGATGGCAACGTCTACCATGTGATTGTATCCGGTATTTGTACGCCGGAGGTGACCTCCGTACCGGTGACGATGACCGTCAGGGAGAGGCCCGAAATTATTGCCCAGCCCCAGGACACCATCGTTTGTGAAGGTGTTCCGGCCCTCTTCAGTGTGGATGCCGGTGTGACCACCCTTGCCACTTACCAGTGGCAGGTGAACATGAACGACGGGAACGGCTTTGTGGACCTGGGTGATACTGCAGCTGTCTATGCGGGGGCCACAACAGCCGACCTGGATGTGCTGCTTACAGAAAGCAGGTTCAATGGCTACCAGTACCGCGTGATTGTAAGAGGCGCCTGTACACCACCCCAGGTTTCAAATACAGCCACCCTGGTGGTGCAGGAAGTGCCGGAGATTACCCTGGAGCCTGCGCCGAAGACCATCTGCGAGGAGCAGAATACATTCTTTACCGTGAGCAGCGGTGTAACCACCGCCCCGGTTTACCAGTGGCGGGTGGATATGGGATCGGGTTTTGTGGATATTGGTGCCGATACAGGGGTGTATTCGGGTACCGGTACTCCCAACCTCTTCCTGACCCTGGTGCCGTCCGACTACGATGGCTATCTCTACCAGGTCGAGGTAAGTGGGGTCTGTACCCCCGAGGCGACTTCCGGCTCTGTCCTGCTGACCGTGAACCAGCTTCCGGAAATTCTGGACGAGCCGGTGAACGATACAATCTGTGAAGGCGATATGGCCACCTATACAGTGAATGCCGGTGTGACCACCGGTGTGAACTACCTCTGGCAGGTGAACCGCGTGGGATTGTGGGAAGACCTTTCTGATGATGTTAATTATACGGGGACTGCTACAAATACGCTTACAGTAAGTCTGACAACTTCCATTTTCAATGGCTACCGCTACAGGGTGGAGGTAAGTGGCGTTTGTAATCCTCCCGTGATCTCGGCCGAGGCCCTGCTGGTGATCAACGAAAGACCCGAGATTATTCGTCAGCCCGACGATGTGTCGGTTTGCGAGGATGGCGACACCTACTTTGTGGTCCACCCGGGTGTAACCACCGATGCGGTGATCCTCTGGGAATATTCAATAGATGGTATTGCATGGAATGCAGCGGCCTCTCTGATCGAAGTGGCGGATGATACAAACGATACGCTCTTTGTTTCAAACATTCCTTCCACCTACGATGGCTACCAGTTCCATGCGGTTATAGGCGGTGAATGCCCGGCACCGGTGACTTCCGATCCGGCGGTGATGACCGTCTACCAGAAACCGGAGATCCTTATCGATCCGGCCGATGTGCTCGCCTGTGAGCAGGACACGGTACTGTTCTTCATCGATGCCGGTGTTACAACCAACCCGGTTTACCAGTGGGAGATCTGGAACGGCGCGGCATGGACCATTCCGCCACCCGATATTTATGCGGGTGTGAACAACGATACGATGTATATCAATGGAATCCATTCGGGTCTCGACGGACTCCGGGTAAGACTCCGGTTGAGCGGTATCTGTACGCCTGATCTGATTTCTGATACGGCCATTCTTACAGTGGATGAAAGACCTGAGATTATTTCGCAACCCCAGGATATGAGCATCTGTGAGAACGACTCTGCCTTCTTTGGCGTGGGGGCCGGTGTTACAACCAGTCCGGTCTACACCTGGGAGTACTTTGACGGAACGCTTTGGCAAACTGCCACGGGCGGTTTCTTTGAAGATGAGACCACGGATACCCTGCGTTTAAATGGTGCCGCGGGTGTGCCTTCGACGTGGAATGGCACGCAGCTGCGAGCCATCATCAGCAACCTCTGTGGTCCGGCCGACACCTCTGTTGTGGTGGACCTGGTGGTGAACCAGCGTCCCGAGATCCTGGCTCAGCCTTCCGATGCAACTACCTGCGAGGGCATTGCGACTACATTCAGCATTGATCCCGGGCAAACAACCTCTCCCTCCTTCCTCTGGCAGTACCATAACGGAACCACCTGGTTGCCGGTAAGCGGCGTACAGTACAGCGGTCAGGGCACAAGGACGCTGAATGTGTTGAATCCGATCTCGAACATGAACGGATACGGCTACAGGGTACTGCTATCGGGCATCTGTGGTCCTTATATAATGTCCGACAGCGTTTCACTTACCGTCGAGGAAGATCCCGAGATCCTCCTGCAGCCTGTCAGCGCAGCCATTTGCGAGGGCGGTGATACTACCTTTGTAATTGATGCCGGTGTGACTACCGCTCCGGTGTATGAGTGGTTCTACAACGACGGCGTGAACGGATGGCTGACGGTAACTGCCGATGGTGTTCATACGGGCTTTGATACAAATACGCTGCGGGTGAGCGGCGGACTGTTTGCGATGGACAACTGGTTGTACCGGGTGGAAGTAAGGGGTGATTGTGGTTCGCCGGTGATTTCTCAATCTGCTGCCCTGGTGGTATACCATCTGCCGGATATTATTGAACAGCCCACCGACACCACTACCTGCGAGTTCATGAATGTGAGCTTCAGCGTGGATGTGGGCGATACCGACGCGCCCTTCCTGCAGTGGGAAGAGTTTGACGGCACCTCCTGGAATGTGCTTTCCGACGGTGGAAATTACATTGGCGTAAACAGCGACGAACTGAAGGTATATACGGTAGATTCGAGTATGACCGGCTTCCGTTACCGTGTAAGGGTAATGGGCGAATGTGATCCTGAAGTGCTCTCCGATGAAGCCGAATTAATAGTTAGCTCGTCGCCCGATATCTGGCTGCAGCCGGTGGATGCCACCATCTGCGAGGGTGAGAATACAAGCTTTACGATGACCGCCACGGGAACCAACATCAACTACTTCTGGCAGGTGGATAGCGGAAGCGGTTTTGCCGATATTACAGATTCCAACGGAGGGGTTTACTCCGGATGGAATAGCAATACGCTCGATCTGGCTGGTGCTGACCGGAGCTACAACTTCAATAAGTACAGGATCAGGGTGACGGGCGACTGCGTACCCATGGCGATCTCCGACCTTGCCATCCTCTTTGTACAGACCCCGGCCGAGATACAGACCCAGCCGGATTCAGATACCATCTGCGAATTTGAGAATGCAATCTTCAGCGTGAGTGTAAGCGGCGAGGGACTTAACTACCAGTGGCAGGAGAGTCGTGATGACGGTGCCACGTGGGCTGATCTGAGTGACGTGGGACTCTACATTGGTTCCAAATCGCCCACCCTGAGTGTGTTCTCGGTCGACCGTGGAGCCAATGGTTTTATGTACAAGGCGGTGATCACCGGAAGCTGCGGACTGCCTGCTACTTCGGATGAGGTGGTGCTGACAGTTGAAACTCCACCCGAGATTCTTCGTCAGCCCGTGGCCCTGACTGCCTGTGAGAACAGTCCGGCCGGATTTGGCGTAGACGCCCAGGGTACCAACATCATCTACCGCTGGCAGGTGAACGAGGGAGGCGGCTTTGATAACATAGCCGATGACGACTTGCGCTTTATCGGAGCCGACTCCGACAGCCTCACCCTGCTGAGTGCACAGCTTATTGAGGCCGGGTTTAGTTTCCGGGTTACAATCAGTGGAAATTGTGCACCACCCGCCTTTTCCAACCCGGTGCTTCTGCTTGTGAATGCCAACCCGGTGATCGATGCGCAGGACGGCGATGCTGCGATCTGCGAGGACGGAACAGTGGTGTTTGGAGCGGATGCAAGCGGACCCGAACTGAATTACCAGTGGTATGTCGACCGACAGGACCTGGCAGGATTCGTGGTACTGAGTGATGATTCGGTGCACACCGGGTCAAATACGGACCAGATTCAGCTGAACAATATACCTACAACCCAGGATGGCTGGCAGTATTACCTGCATGTTTACAATGCCTGTACAGCTACGCAGACCAGTGCGGTGACGCTGACTGTCTATCCGAACCCGGTACCAAATATCACACCGGCAGTTCCGGCCGACTTCCCCAACTACCCGCAGATTTGCGGTGGGGAGACCCTCAGGCTGGATGGAAATCCGGGCAGTGGTTCGGGTACCTACACCCTCCACCAATGGGGCGGTGCTGTGGGTCCGCTGAGTGTGATTGATGCCCGGTTTACCGATTTCATGACCATTGTGAAAGGTGATTATGCACTTTCTTACACGGTAACCGACAGTCGTGGATGCAAGGGCTCTGACGTGGTGACCATCGAGAACGACCGGCCCAATGCCCAGTTTGTTTCCAATGCTGTGCCTTCGTGCGGATATATTGAAGTGGACTTCACCAATACCTCTTCGGCCGATGCGGTTAGTTATCGGTGGGACTTCGACGACGGGGAGTTTAGTTCTCAGAAAGATGTAACCCACGGCTTCGACAATGTGGATATCACCGGACAGGTGGCTTACTACAACATCGAGATGGTGGCCAGCAGTATCAATGGATGTAACGATACAGCCATGAGCGTGGTAACCATCTATCCCAAGGTGATCGCAGAGATTACGGCCGATCCGGCCGAGGGTTGTCACCCGCTGCAAACCACCCTGATCTCCCAGCCGGGAGGTGCAGCCTACAGCTGGGACTTTGGAGACGGATCGGCAGCACAGGAGGGTGGATACATTGCCTACCACCTGTATGAGAATTTTGGCACCGGAGTGCTTACCCGTACGGCATCGCTTACAACCACATCCCACTACGGATGCAGCGACACCAAAACTGTGGATATTACGATTCAGCCCATACCGCAGCCCAACTTTACGGCGGTACCGCTCGTGCAGACCTATCCGGATGCAACTGTAAGCTTTGCGAACACCACAAAGACCGGTCCGTGGACCTACCTCTGGAATTTTGGAGATTCCATTACCTCCTCCGAGGAGAGCCCCACGCACCTCTATGCCGATGCAGGCACTTATGATGTGAACTTCTACGTGATGAATGGTGAATGTATGGACAGCAGCGCAACCACCGTGGTTATAAACCCACGCCTGCCCATCGCGGCCTTTGAGGAACCGGTAGGCGGATGTAACCCTGTGGAGGTCCAGTTCGTGAACCAGTCGCAATGGGCCACTACCTACCTGTGGGACTTCGGCGACGGCTACGTCTCCACCAAGGAGAATCCGACTCACTCCTTCTACGATATGGGTGAATTCACGATCCGCCTGCAGGCCACCGCTCATGGCGTAAGTGACTATGCATCGTGGACCATTAATATCTGGGAAACGCCCAACGTGGCATTTAACTCGGCACCTGACTCGGTATTCGTGAAGGACAAGCCGGTCCGCTTCTACAACCTTTCTGCAGGGGCGACTGACTTCTCGTGGGACTTCGGAGACTATGCGGAGGATGGAACGGCTTCGCCAGGAAACTTCTCGAATGCAAGGGATACCTCGCACATCTACTTCACCGAAGGTTATAAGGATGTAACCCTGGTGGCATGGAACGAACACTGCAGCGACAGTATCACCCTGCCTGCCGTGAAGGTTATTCCCAAGGGACAGCTCGAATTCCCGACGGTATTCCGTCCCGATCCGAGCGGACCCAACGGAGGCTACGTAGATCCGAGCGATCCGAGTGTGGATCCCAACTATGCCAACTCGATCTTCTTCCCGGGTGTAAACAAGCAGGTGGACGAGTACCATCTCTACATTTACAACCGCTGGGGCGAGCAGATCTTCCAGAGCGACGACATCAACATTGGCTGGGACGGCTATGTAAAAGGAAAGCTGGCCGCACAGGGGGTCTACTTCTGGAAGGTGAACGTGGTTTACAAAAACGGCGCACCGGACACTGCACGTGGAGATATAACCCTCTTACATAAAAAACAGCAATAGTAAAACGTGTTTTATGTAACTTTAATTTGAGTGAGCCGTTTAATCACCTATGGTGATACTGTGGATAACTCGTGTGAGTGGCGTTAAGTTTTTAAAATCCTGCACCGTATATTGAAAAAGTTACTAAATTTAGTTATTCGTAAAACTGCTTGAGTGAAAAGGTACGCACTTCTAATAATTGCATTTACATTGGTTTTCAGGGTCCAGGCCCAGGATCCGCACTTTACGCAATTCTACGCGAACCAGCTCTACCTTGCTCCTTCCTTTGCGGGTTCAAGTGGGGGAGACCGGATTACAGCAGCCTATCGCAACCAGTGGCCCGAACTTGTAAGCGGGGTTTTTGTCTCCTACAGCTTCTCGTATGACCACTACTTCGAGAATTTTAACAGTGGCGTGGGTGTATTGCTCATGAAGGATGTGGCGGGTACCGGCGACCTGGGGATCACCAATGCAGGTTTACAGTATTCTTACGACATTACCATCAACAAGGAATTCCACCTGAGGCCGGGTATTCATTTCAACTATACCCAGCAGGGACTCGACTTCGCGAAGCTCACCTGGAATGATGAGCTTTCGTACCTCACCGGGGGTACCATCGAACAGCAGCCTTCGGCCGCGAAACCGGATGTGGACTTTTCAACCTCACTCCTGGGCTATACAGAGCGCTTCTGGATTGGATTTGCGGTCGACCACCTCCTGCGACCCAATTACGGGCTCTATAACAACGAGGTACGCTGGCCCATTAAGTATTCTCTTTTCGGAGGCTACCAGGTTGTAAAGAAGAGCAGGTTGCAGAATCCCATCGACGAAACAGTCTCCCTGGCCTTTTATTTCAGGCACCAGGATATTTATACCCAGCTGGACCTTGGGCTTTACTGGTACAAGGCTCCCCTCATGCTGGGTCTCTGGTACCGCGGTATTCCCTTCCGGGGCAGTGGCGACAACAGTGAATATGCAAGCGACCCCAGGGGAGATGCCCTTGCATTTCTGGTGGGTTACAAAATGGACCAGGTCAGGGTAGGATACAGTTACGACTTCACAATCTCCAACCTTGTCTCCTCCACCGGCGGAGCGCATGAGCTGGTGGTTACCTATATGTTTAAGACCACCCGTAAAAAACGTAAGACCCGCATGATTCCATGTCCGGAGTTCTAGGAATATGGAACAAAGCTTAAAATATGGTTCAAAGGAGTTTTCCTTTTCCTTCCCCGACAGCAGCGTTGAGATCCGACACACCGAACCCGGGGCTAAGGTAGATCCTGAGCGCTTTAAAAGCGAGCTCCACTCCCACCTGCAGCACTTAAGACCCAGGCTGAGGAATGTGGGAATCGCCATCAGCGATAAAACCCGCCTCTGCCAGTTCCCCCTTTATCTGCCCATGATTACCGGGGTGCTGCTTGACTGCGGACTGCAAAAGGAGGACATTACTTTCTACATTGCCTACGGAACCCATCCCCGCCAGAGTGAAGAGGAATGCCTCAACAGCTATGGTGCCATTTATAAGGAGTACCGCTTTGTGCACCACGATGCCCGCGACGAGGATGCTCTGCTGGCACTGGCAACCACCTCCAGGGGTACTGAAGTAAAAATAAATAAGGAGATTCTTCGGCAGGATCTTATAATTACTTTCGGGGCCATCCTGCACCACTATTTTGCGGGTTTTGGCGGCGGAAGAAAACTGCTTTTTCCCGGACTGGCAGGGTATGATGCCATCCTGCATAACCACAGTCTTTTCCTGGATTTCAAAAACAGGCGTCTCGACCCCGGCTGTCAGTCAGGCAAGCTGGAGGGAAACCCCCTGGCGCTCGACCTGGAAGAAATTAATGCCATGCTTCCCCCGAAGCTTGAGATTCACGGGATATTGAACAGCCAAAAAGAGGTACGCGAGATCCACTTTGGCTTAAACTACGATCACTTTAAGGAAGCCTGCAAGCGCTACGACCACTATTTCAGGAGTCCGGACGATAAGCGGTACGACCTGGTGGTTGCCAGTGCCGGCGGATACCCCAAGGACATTAACTTCATCCAGGCGCACAAATCCATCCACAATGCCGCTTCCTTTGTAAAAGACGGCGGAACCCTTGTCATCCTGGCCGAGTGTATCGACGGCATCGGGAACAAGGCCTTCATGGAGCTTTTCTCGCTGTCCGCCACAGGCGAACCAGCGGGCAAGTCTGAAGGCATTTTCCGGGAGATGCAGAAGCAATACAAAAACAACGCCGGGACAGCCCTGGCAACCCTCCAGAAATCCAAACGAATCTCGATCCGTTTTCTAACCTCGCTGGATGAGGAGCACTGCAGACTGATGGGTACCTATCTTACAACGGCTGCCGAGGCCGCGGAGCTTATCCGCAGTGAGACCGGGGATGTGGCATGGATCGGGAATGCCAGTACCATCTACCGTTAATTCTTTTAGTCTTCTTTTTTATAAAGGCATTCGATCATAAACCGTCTGGTGAAACCAGACGAAATGATTGTGATATTAGCAATAACAGTGTTAATTTTGGTGAAATTGGTGGACATAACAGTGAATTATCTGGTGAAACCAGACATGATAGTCATGATAGAGAAGTTAGAAAGTTATCTGGTTTCACCAGACGAATATGGGGTTATTTAGTACATATTGATAATAATACTACTTATATTGATCAGTATTGACCTATTCGTCTGGTGAAACCAGATGCGATTAGTTTAAACGATAGAGATATGGACGAGTTAATCAAAGAGTTTGTAAAAGGCTTTAAAGGTTTAACAAAAGACTCAAGTATTGAACTATCTGATAAAGCATCCGGGAATTATGCTTCAAATAAGATGAGGTTCACTATTGGAGAATATCTTTCAAAGTTTGTTACTGATAGAATTAAGCCCGGCCAGATAGATGCTTTCATAAAAGAAGTATCGAGTGAATTAGCCAAAACATATAAAGATAGTGGCTTAAGTCATACTAATTTGAACTACATCCGCAAATTTCATAAAGAATACAGAAATCAACCTGACCTTGCTGAGAAAGCCTTTGAGTTATCGTGGAGCCATAATATTGCATTACTCAAAGACAATATAAATGATGATGAAAGAGGCTATTATCTAAACAGGGCAATTGCCGAGGAATGGACGGTTAAAGAGATAGAGCGTCAAATAAAGGACAATAGTTACAACAGTTTTCTTAACGAAATAGAACAAAACAGCTATCAGTTTAGTATTAAGGCATTACGAATAAAGAACTACAAGTCGCTTGAAAATATTAAAATCTCCGATCCTTCCAATCTACTGGTTTTTGCAGGTGCAAACGCAAGCGGGAAATCAAACATCATTGAAGCATTGGAGTTTTTAATTCATACTGCAATGACCACAGGTACAATTGCATTTGATATTTTCGGAGGTGCAGAGAATATAGTGAATTACAATGCATCCAAACAAAACGGGTCGTTGCTTGAAATCAATCTGGATTTATCTTTTGGAAATAATCAGAATAATATCAGGTTTGGCTTGAGATACGACATCCAAAATAAGCAATTGACAAGAGAATTTACAGGTATAAAAAAATTAGATGAAAGAATAGTCAAATCCTTTTCCAGGATATTTATAGACAATTACAAAAGAGCAGAGAATAAACTCAAAATATATAATAAGCTTTGGATTGATGCTGAAAATTTGAGTAGCATTCTGAAAATAATACTTGAAGACAGAGAAAAGAAAAAAGAGATCATTGAATGGATTCAGATATTGATTCCTGAAGTTGAACGAGTATCAGTAGAAAAGGATTATAGTGGAAAGGAAGAGCTTAGGGTTTTTGAAAAATCTTATCCCGATAAGTCTTTTTCCGGAAATCTGATATCTGAAGGAAC
Source organism: uncultured Bacteroides sp. (assembly GCA_964601975.1). Classification (GTDB taxonomy): domain Bacteria; phylum Bacteroidota; class Bacteroidia; order Bacteroidales. The sequence goes on along the minus strand of CAZRPW010000097.1, from coordinate 7,778 downwards.
GCGAAATATAATAGCATTACTTTCACTAGTTTATCAAACAGATAAGCCACAATTTATCTGTATAGAAGAACCGGAAGCAGGATTAAATCCTGCTGTTTTAAGTGAGCTTATTCCTTTTTTTCGCGAGATGGCTGACAGATATCAACATCAAATTTGGATAACAACACATTCTGCATCAGTGGTTGCAGAATTATCAGAGCATGAATTAATTATTGTAAACAAACAGAAAGGGGTAACACAGACAAACCAATGTAAAGAAGGAGATTTTGAAAAAATGCGTCCTGATGAAGCATGGCTGAGCAATATGCTCAAAGGTGGAGGTCTGCCATGGTAAAGGTTGGTTTCATTGTCGAAGGTACTTCTGACTTTATCATATTAAAATCCGACAAATTTCAGAATTTACTTAAATATGAACTCGAAATTGAAACTGATGAGTCATTAATAAATATTGCTCGTAGTCGCTCACGTTTAAAAGCGAATTTTGTATCGCTCGTTAGAAATCTGCAAAAACAAAACGTTGATTACATATTTACGCTTGTAGATCAAGATGATAAGGAAGAACTTAGAAAGAACACGGGATACAGCCCCCCTGATTGTCCTATAGTTGTGGTAAATGAAATAAAAAGCTTTCGGGATAACAGGAATTACATTTTCATAGAGAATTCTTTTGTAATTATGACAAGAGAAATGGAAGCATGGTTCCTGGCTGATGATAATCTGAGTTTTAGATATGAAGGAGAGCCCGAAGATATTTTTAATCCTTCAGATATCGTTGGCGAACAGCTGGGGACTTTAAGTCATGTGAAAATTGCGAATAGGCTTAAGGATAGATTTTCATTGGTTCGTGCATCTGAGAACTCAAGAAGTGCAAAAAGGTTTCTTGACAAATTAAAAGAAATTGCAAATAACAGGTAAGAATATATTTAACAGATTTACTTTGAGAAGATTCAGATTGTCAATTGGAAAACTTTTACCAGGACTGCTCCCAATGCTTTTTTTCGGCATAATTCGAAATGCCGATGCGCAGTTTGTACCTGTCCATATCTCCAACCAGGGGATCTACCTCTTCCTGGATGAGCTGGGCTCGGAGCAGTACATCGATCTGTACTCCCTTGTAAAACCCTACTCCCGTCAACAGATTGCTTTGCTGCTGAAAGAGGCGGAGGGGGAACGGGCTACGATGACAACCCGTCAACAGTCCGAACTGGATTTTTACCTTCGGGATTACGCCAGGGAACTCAGCACGCCTGAAGCCGCAGCCACCAGCTGGCTCTGGCAGAAAAAACACGGCAACAAGCGTTTTGATGTTTTCCACTACAGCGATTCGCTTTTCAGCATGACGGTGAATCCCATCATCGGAGCAGATACCTGGGTGAATGAAAACGGATCCTTCTATCACTGGTGGAACGGGGTGGAAGCACACTCCAGGGTCGGGAAATTCGGTATTTGGGCCTCGCTGAGGGACAACCACGAATCGACCGAGCTTACGGCCCGTGATTTTCAGAACGAGCGGATCGGGGCTTCCAATATCAAGGGTTTCGCCGGTGGGAAACGGGACTACTGGGAATTGCGTGGGGGGATTACCTATGGATGGGACTGGGGACATGTGGGATTGATGATGGGACAGGCGGCCTGGGGTGAGAACAATGCCGGGGCCAACATCCTTTCGGGCCGTACCCCTGCCTTTCCGCGACTCGAGCTAAGCCTCGACCCGGCACCCTGGTTTCGGATGACCTATATTCACGGGACCCTGGTATCGGAGGTGGTGGACTCCTCCCTCTCCTTTATCACCTCCAATGCTTACGGAGACGAATACCGGAGGGTGTATCACAGCAAGTACATGGCGGCAAACATTTTCACCTTTACCCCTGTAAAGGCCCTGCAGCTTTCCGTGGGAAACTCGGTGGTCTACGATTACCGTCAACCCCACTGGGCCTTCCTCTTGCCGGTGGCCTTCTACAAGGCCATTGACCACACCCTGAATGCCGGCATCAACAACATGAACTCCCAGCTCTTTATGTCGCTTTCGTCGCGCAACCTGAAACATTTTCACTTTTACGGAACGGTATTCCTGGACGAAGTGGCCATGGACAGGGTTATCAATGATGAAGAGTTTAACTTTGTATCTTACAAGGCCGGACTTTCTTCCACCCTGGTTCCAAACCTGCGCCTGGTGGCCGAATACACCTGGACCAATTCTCTTACCTTCATGCACAATGTCCCCACCACCACCTTTGAATCGAACCAGTACAACCTGGGACACTACCTGGAGGACAACGCAAAGGATTTCTATGCCTCGCTATCCTGGAGTCCCTGGCGCACCCTCAGCCTGAAAGCCTACCTGAACCAATCTCTGAAGGGACCCGACCACACAGCGCTTGGCACAATGCCCAGGGCTGGCTCCCCCCCACTCGACCCCATCGTATGGGAATCCATGAAGATGGGTTTGCTTCTAAATGTGCAGCTGATGAATGATCTCTGCCTGCGACTGGGATATGAATTTAGAGATGTGACGGGCGAGCAGGCCTACCTGGATCGGTGGACAGCCGATGAATATCACGGGCAGACCAACACTTTTCGTTTTGGGATCAATTATGGCTTTTAAGATTGAGGTTTTCTCGCTACCTTTAGAATTACGAATCATTCATCAGAAATAATTTGACAGAGAATATCTACCCCGTATTTGACAGGATCTATAACCGGAAGGTGAAAGAAGAGATCCTGAGGCAAAGTGCCAAAGTTATATGGTTCACCGGGCTGTCCGGGTCGGGAAAAACCACCCTGGCCTCGAACCTGGAGAAGGAGCTCTTCTTCCGGCGCTTCTTTTGCCAGGTACTGGACGGGGATAACATCCGGACCGGCATCAATAACAACCTGGGATTCAGCGAAGAAGACCGCCTTGAAAACATCCGACGCATCGCCGAGGTATCCAAGTTGCTTATAGACACCGGGATGATCACCATCTGCTCCTTCATTAGTCCCACCGACGAAATACGTTCCCTGGCCCGCAGCATCATCGGGGAAAAAGACTTCATTGAGATCTTCCTCAACCCGCCCCTGGAAGTTTGCGAAACGCGCGATGTAAAAGGGCTCTACAAGCGGGCACGTGCCGGTGAGATCAAGGATTTTACGGGGATCTCCTCCCCTTTCGAAGCTCCGGCTCACCCGGATGTGGAAATCGACACCTCGGTCACCAGCATTAAAGACTCCGTAGACATCATCTTTAATGCCATCATCGACCAAATTACCCTTTAAGCAGGTTTTTTCTTTAGTACCTGTCGCCCCACAGCAGGGTCACATCGCCCCTCTGGTTGAAGGCGGTGCCATTCTGCCAGGTTCCCTCTGCCACCCAGAGGTAAACTCCCCCGGCCGAACGGTCCTGCCGGTAATAACCATCCCAGCCCTGCCGGATATCCCGGGTTTCGAAAATGATCTCGCCCATCTTTGAGTAGATCCTGAGCTGGTATTCGGCCGGCTCCTCGCTGTAGTGAGGATGGAAAATATCCCTGCGCAGTTCGTGCTGACTATAATAGCCACCGGTGGGTCCGGTGAGGTTGGCACTGAAGACCGTGGGGAAAAGCAGCGATCTTTCTGCTCCGCTCATGCCTGCGATCTCTGCAAGGGCGGTATCAGTGCAGCCCTGTTCGCTGAGCACCACCATCCTGATCTGCCTGGCTTCTTCGGGGATCTCCCGGTTGGTGATTATGGGCTGATATTGGTTGGAGGTCCAGCCCTGTTCTTTTTTACCCCGGGCCGACAAGAGGTCCCAGCTGTAAGCGTAGCCGCCGGTGGAGTAGTTCATAAGCTCCATGGATATGCTGCCATCGGGATGCTCCAGCCCTTCGCTCATCTCGAACCCGGCCACCGGTTTTGGGTGCACCCTGATTACCTGGTGAAACACGCCGGTATCTCCCTCTACCCCGACCGCCCTCATGGCAACCGCGTAGGTCCCCGGCTCTTCATAGAGGAATACCGGGCTCACTTCCTCCGAAACTTCCCCGTTTCCAAAGCTCCAGGAAACCGAAACGGCATTTACACTCGAATTGAGAAATTCGACCTGCAGGGGGGCACAACCTTCGGTAAGCGATGTGGTAAACCCGGCTAACAGGGTCTTGCGGACTGTTGTTTCAGATTCGCCGGATGCTGCTGGCTTTGCTTCTTCTATGCCACCAGGGTGCTCTTCACCATCCGCTGATTTTTCTGTAAGGCTTCTTTTAACCTTTTCCTTCAGCTCCTGGATTTCCCCTTCATGACTCACCCTGGTTTCAGTATTCTTCCTCTTTGTTCTCGTATTGCTCCTGTTTTCCTCCGGAACCTCGATGGTCCTGTTTTTCTCCTGCAGCTCCTGCCTGGCCGCAGCCTCTCTCTGCGCTTCCGCTCCCTTCAGGGTAGGAGCACTGCTTAGCAGGGTCACCGCAACAGCCCCGGCCACCAAGAGTGCACCCAGGTACCATATGTTGAACCTGGCCGGATCAAAACGCAGGAAGTTTTTAATGCGCAACTGCCGCTGCACAGCCTTCCAGGCTCCTTTCGAGGGATTTAGCTCCGCATTGCCCAGTTTGGACCGGAATAATTCTTCTATGTTCTGATGATTGCTCATCTTCTTTTTTCGCTCTCCTTAATTCTTATAAGCCGCTCCTGAAGCCATCGCTTCCCCCGGCTGTATTGTGACTTGCTTGTATTCTCATCAATTCCCAGGATATCGGCAATCTCCCGGTGCTTGTAACCCTCCACTGCGTAGAGGTTGAAGACCATCCGGTATCCATCGGGCATCCGCTGAATGACATTGTACAACTCTTCCCTTGTAAACTCGGACTCCTCCCATTGCTGATCTTCAAATTTTGTCTCCTTCACCTCATCCAGGTCGTCGTGGTAGCGGTGCTTCCGCATCTTGTGATAATGGGTAATGGCTGTATTGATCATGATCCTGCGCATCCAGGCCACAAGCGATCCATCGCCCTTGAACTCCCCGATGTTCCGGAAGATCTTCACAAACCCCTCCTGCATGATATCCTCGGCCTCCTCTATGCTGGTAGCATACCGGTTGCACACACCCAGCAACATGCGGGAATGTGTATCAAACAGCTTCTTCTGAGCTGATGATTCACCCTTTATACAACCCGCAAGTATCTCTTTATGGATATCCATTAAAAGTTACAGTTAGATGACCCCCAAAGCAAAAGTTTGGTTGCACGGAATTTACTCCGTTTATTTTACTACGAAAAAAGGATTGAGAAGGTTTTCCTTATTGTACTCCAATTCTTCACCATTGTCGACCCGGACTACATTTTTTCCGGCTGCTTTTACAACGGCATGGGCTGCGGCGGTGTCCCATTCCATGGTGGGTCCGAGCCTGGGATAGACTTCTGCGTCGCCGGCTGCAATCATGCAAAGCTTCAGAGAGCTGCCCGAGTTTACAAGGCTTATTTCTTTCCCGCCTGTATCGAGGGCATTCACATAGTCCCGGGTCTCCTGGTTGTAGTGCGACCTGCTGGCCACTACTCTGAAAAGCTTTTCATCTGCCTTGCCCGCAGGGAGCGGATCGGCAAACTGGATAAGGTAGTCGAAGGGCTGGAGGAAGTTCTTTTCGTTCGAGCACCTGTAGGCTCCCCTGCCCTCGAGTCCCACATACAGGGTGTTCAGCACCGGGGCATAAACCACCCCGAAAGTTGCCTTTCCGTCCACCACCAGCGCAATGTTAACAGTAAATTCGCCGTTGCGATTAATAAACTCCCTGGTTCCGTCGAGCGGATCCACCAGCCAGAAGGAAGTCCACCAGCTCCGGTTCATATAGGGGATCTCTCTGCCCTCCTCGCTCAGCACAGGGAAGGCTGTTTCGGAAAGCGCCGCGCTAATAATTCCATGGGCCTTTCTATCGGCCAGGGTAAGCGGAGACTGGTCGGCTTTGCTTTCAATCTCAAAATCTTCACTTTCATAAACCTCAAGGATGGCTTTTCCCGCCTCTATGGCAGCCTGAACCGCGGTGGTGTACATATTTCTCACTAATGCGAAGATATTAAATATTCTTGTTTGAAGAAATCTTAGTAATTTCGCAGCGGAAGAAAGCCGATGAAGAAAAGTAAAACAGGACTCGTACTTATAGATCTCCTGATCCTTGTGGGGGGCTATGTGATAACGGCCGGCACAAAACCGGTAATGACCACTTATATGTCGAACCGCTACCTTGTGGGTTTCGCTGTATTGCTGGCGCTCTGGCTGATCTCTTCCTTTTACTTTGGCAAATATGGCATCAGCCGGAAAGAGAATCCCCGCTTCCTGATGCGCAACATTATAATCCCCAACCTGGTGGCACTGGCCTTCGTGGCTTTTATAATTTACGCTTTTAACACTGCCTTCTTCTCGCGGGTGATGGTATTCGGAACGGTAGGAGCAGCTACGGCGCTCGAGCTGATGTTCTTCAGCCTCTATACCTACCTGATGGCCTCGCCCGAATATGATATCGCCTCGGCCTTCCTGGAGAAACCTCCGAACCTTGCCGACCGTCGGAAAATGAAGGATGCAGTGGTGCACAGCGACTTACATCTGGATCGGGAGATGATGATGGAAGCCATCACGGATGAGTGCGGCGAAAAGGCAGCCAAATTCATTGACAGCCAGGTAAAAATAAGTGATTCAGCCACCCTGATCACCTCCACCATTACCCGTTTTAATATCCTTCGTCAGCCCGACCATCTCTTCAACAACATTGTTAATGTAAGAAGGGTCAATGACATCAGGCACCTGAACCAGTTTTTCGAAGCGGTGAACCATAAATTACCCAACCAGGGAATTTTCATAGGATGTGCCGAGACAGCCGATATGCGGATGCATCGGATCATGCAGAAATTTCCGCCGGTGCTCAATTATATTTACTACTTCTTTGACTACATCTTCAAGCGGGTATTTCCGAAGTTCCATATTACCCGGGGGATTTACTACTTCCTGACCCGGGGCAACAACCGGGTTCTGACCCGGGCCGAGATCCTGGGAAGGCTCTATGCCTGCGGCTTCGAAATTGTTGAGGAGGAAAGAGTAAACGGGAACTACTTCTTTGTGATGAGACGCATCAAGGAACCTGCCTTCGACCCAAACGCCTCTTATGGTCCTTTCATAAAGCTCCGAAGGGTGGGCAAAGGAGGCAAGATCATTAAGGTATATAAGCTGCGGACCATGTTCCCCTATGCCGAATACCTGCAGGACTACGTGCACCAGCAGAACAACCTGAGCGAGGGTGGTAAGTTCAAAAATGACTTCCGGGTGGCACGTTCAAGGGCCTTCCTGCGAAAGCTCTGGCTGGATGAACTTCCCATGCTCATTAACCTCTTCAAAGGCGATCTGAAGATTGTGGGTGTAAGGCCCCTGAGCGAGCATTATTACAATCTGTATTCGAAAGAGCTCCAGGAGAAACGGATCCGGGTGAAGCCGGGACTGGTACCTCCTTACTATGCCGACCTGCCAGGCACCCTGGATGAGATCATGGAATCGGAACTTCGATACCTGGATGCATTTGAAAAACATCCGCTGAGAACCCAGATCCGCTACTTCTGGAAGGCATTCTTCAACATCCTTTTCAGACGGGCCCGTTCGGCTTAAATCCATTGGGCGCGATCGGCATAATTCCATTGAGCGCGATCGGCATACTTCCATTGAGAGCGATCGGCAAAATTCCATTGAGAGCGTACGAAATAATTTCGAGCGGCCCTTCTACATAATTCCATTGAGAGCGTACGAAATAATTTCGAGCGGCCCTTCTACATAATTCCATTGGGCTTTTCTGA
>CAZRPW010000096.1:13418-17440 GCA_964601975.1 uncultured Bacteroides sp. | reverse complement strand
TATTCAGATATTTTATATTCACGTAACTCAGGAATTGCTGCCAGGCCACCGGAATTGCTGCCAGGCCACCGGAATCGCTGCATTTATTATCTCATTCATAACATTACATTTTTGTGTAAGGCTATTTCAGGCCGGGACACACTGTCTCTTCCATAGCATCCTTAGATTATATCAATTCAACACTTTTGAGACACCCTCTTTTTGATTAAAATACACCTTATATATAGTGCATCAAGCGCTTTGTTAGCGCTTGCCTGGCGTTTGTCAACAACATTATTAATTTCATCAAAACATTTCGATCTTTGCTATATTGTTAATAACCTTGAAATTACACTGCGCTTATTCGCTCATGGATTTGTTAATTTTGAAGATAGTGGCAGTCTTGTATCAGCGAGCCTATAAGGCTGTGTAGATTTTGATGTGCAACTATTACTAACTAAATAATTGTCTAGGGACATACAAGCTCACTTATATGAAGCGGAGAATGTTTTTCCCAAGTCTTTTGTTATTAAAACCAATAGATGATCATTGGGCGTAGGATTTTGTTTCGACCTGTCTTTTTGATATGGATTTTGCTCTTCCTGTTCCAGGAGGGGTATTCTCAGATAAGCGTGTGGAGTAATGGTAGTGGAGGAGGCGATTGGTCTGATACCATATCATGGTCCGGGAACATTCTCCCGGGTCTCAATGATACAGCTATTATTGTAGGCGGGGATATTATTACAGTAGATTCCTCTGATGTATCAGTAGCCGGACTGCGCATAGAGCCTTCGGCACAAGTTCTGCAAAACAACCGTCGACTTTCCATTTATGGGAACTACCTGAATAATGGTCAGCATATTGCTTATGGGGATAACCGGATATATTTCAGGGGAACAGGGAGCCAGATTGATGGTAATGGTACCATATATAATACAGGATTAATTGGCGTGTATGACGGGGATAAGGTTTTCCCGGCCTCGGCAAACCTGACCTTTGGTCCGGGAGAAGTCAGGGTATGGCATGGCATTACAGTGCAAAATTTCGGAAATCTTGATTTTACCGGATTAATTAATGGAGGAAATGCCGCATCCACCTGGATCAATGAAGCAGGATCCCGTGTAGATGTGGGGAATAATATATTTTATACCGGGTCACTTGTGGCAAGCAGTGCCGGGAACACTGTACATTACTACCGGACGGTCAGTGATATTAATATCACACGAACGAGCGACAGTAGCTATTATAATCTTGAAATTTCGGGAGGTGCCACTAAAAGATTTACCGGGCCAACCACCATCCTGGGAGATTTCACAATCAACAGCAGGCTGACAACTCAGGAATGGCCTGTTGAGCTGAAAGGGAATTACACCAATACCTCCACCATTACTTCTGATTCATCCCACTTTACCTTTTCAGGAAGTAGTGATCAGACCCTGGCAAATGCTGCTGGTGAGACCTTTTATTCACTCAGGGTTAATAAAGCTTCCGGTTCATTAAAGTTAGCCGGCCGTCTTGTAGTGACGGATTCACTCTGGATGGATGCCGGGTCTATTAATTGCCAATCCAATGAACTTCAACTGGGAACCTCGACGGCTGCTAATCCCTCCCTTATTTATACATCGGGAAGGATTATTGGAAAATTTCGGCGATGGATCAAAAATACGGGGGTGGATGTGTTGCTACCCACAGGTGATGCTTCAGGCTACAGGCCTGTTACGCTTTCTTTTAACAATCTCAGCCCTGGAAGCCTGAGTGCCGAATTCAAAGGGAGTAATCCTGGCTCGAACGGACTTCCCCTCATAGATGGGGCAGATACCCTATACAATATATTTACAGAAGGATATTGGAATCTTAATTCGGCCGATGGTCTTTCTTCCAGCGATTATGATATTCTGCTGGCCGGGTCTGGATTTACAAGTTTTGATATGGATTCGGCCCATGTGCTGAAGCGACCTTCAGCAGGATCAGCATGGACACTTGATGGAAACCACCTGCAGGCATCGGGCGATACAGCAAGAAGGACAGGTCTCAGTGGTTTTTCTCAGTTTGCCTTTGGGGCGCCAGACTCATGTGACGCACCTCTTACTTCAGATATTATTGGATTAAGTAGTGTATGCATCAATGACGCAGGAGAAGTATATTCTGTAAGCAACACAGCCGGGTCGAGCTATTCGTGGACTGTGAACGGGGGCGTACAGGCAAGCGGTGGTGCAACTAATTCTATCACTGTAAATTGGGGGGCAACCGGGTTGGCCGGGCAGGTCCAGGTAATTGAAAATAACGGCTGTGCAGATGGTGTGCCGGTAGTCCTGGCAGTCGCGATAAATCCCCTTTCAACTTCAGATATTGCTGGTCCGGCCTCCGTTCCGGAAGGAGCTTCGGGAATGGAATATTCGGTGAGTGATCGTGTAGGGTACACCTATGCATGGAGTGTTACCGGGGGAACGCTTGTTTCTGGAGATGGTACATCTGAAGTTCTTGTAAATTGGGGAACTGCAGGTATTGGATCCATAGAGGTGACAGCCAGCAATAGTTGTGGCTCGGCCGATCCTGTTGCGCTGGAAGTAAACATCTATTCCGGGATAAGAAGCGTTCAGACCGGAGATTGGGATGATGTAGCTACCTGGGACTGCAATTGTGTTCCTGCCAGTACGGACAATATAGTGATCTCTTCAGGGGATTCTGTATCTCTGGTAGCCAATACCACCGTTCAAAATATTCACATTGAATCCGGGGCAACACTGTACCAGCCAGACCTGAACCTTCATGTTCAGGGGGATTACCGGGTGGATGGGAATCATGCCGGGGCAGGGGGTACCAGTGCTGATAATATATACCTCGACGGACTGAATACTGAAATTTCAGGGACCGGCACCATCACCAATCCATCCAGGCTGCGGATGCGCTATGGGAATAAGACCATCCCGGCAGGAACGAAGTTGTCAAAGCCCCAGGGGGAAGTATATATTGATGCAAGTGTTGTCATTACGAATCATGGCGAAATCACATTCGCTTACCGTCTTTTTGCCGCCAATTCAACTTCGGTATGGGTCAATGAAGAAGGATCGGTCCTGAATGCAGGCGGTTATAGTGCCGAGGGGATTCTGTACAGGGGTACGCTGGTTGCGTCTGCTGAAAATAATACGGTAAATATCGTATCCACGGAAGCACAGAGCATACAGGTTCCGTCTTCAGGCACCTATTATAACCTTATTGTTGGTGGAGGAAGTAACAAGACCCTTGTGGGTGACCTTATTATTAAAGGTGATCTGAGCATCAGCTCTGTTTTGAATGCCTCCACTTTCTCTATGAACCTGGCGGGCAACTGGACCAATACCGGGGTGTTTAACCCGGGAAGCGGGACTGTGATTTTTGACGGATCTGAATCCCAGCTTATTTCCAACAGCAACTCAGAATCCTTTTATGAGCTGGAGGTACAAAAGTCCTCAGGCGATCTGAGCCTGGCTGCAAATGTGACTGTTAGTTCAGAGCTCAACTTGAACGGGGGTAATATTGTTACAGGGAATCACAAGCTGACGATTGGGACAGGCCTTGGAAATACCGGTTCGGTGAATCATACAGCCGGAGCAGTGGTCGGTAAAATGGAGCGCTGGATTTCTGCTACGGGGACTGATGTTCTTTTCCCGGTAGGAACGAGCAAGTGGTATCGTCCTTTGCGAATCAACTTCAACACTCTCTCAGGTGGCTCGCTGATTGCTGAATTCTTTAGCAGCTCACCCGGCAGCCAGGGATTGCCGGTCACAGACGGTTCAATCATCGTAAATCATACATTTTCAGAAGGGTATTGGGCGCTCACTACCGCCAATTCGCTGATTAGTACGGACTTCAACCTGGATCTTATTGCAAATGGATTTACAAGCTTTCCTATAGTTGATGAAACCCGCCTGCTTTCAAGGAGCGGCTCAGGATCCGATTGGGTGGCAGATGGATCCCATGTTCCTGGTAGTATTAATACGATATCCAGAGATAATCTGAGTATCCTGTCCGGAGCTTATGCTGTTGGGGATACCGCAAACTGT
>CAZRPW010000096.1:0-13318 GCA_964601975.1 uncultured Bacteroides sp. | reverse complement strand
TAACAATTGATTGGACTAGTGCAGGTCAAGCTTCACTTGAAGTAACAGCAACGCATGGTACATGCGCGATGTTGGCCGATCCCCAGGTTCTGGACGTAACTGTTTCTGATATAATACTTTCTGCCAGATCGGGTAACTGGGAAGATGCCGGCACCTGGGTAGGAGGAGTGGTTCCTTGGCAGCTTACAAGCGCCAGGATCCAGAGCGGAGACACCGTAACCGTAACCGCGGAGCCGGCAGAGGTAAATGACCTGATGATTGATGCCGGGGCGGTACTCAATAGCCAGGGCTATGAGTTTTATGTGTATGGAGATTACACAATCAATGGTATTCACCAGGGAACTGGCAATGATAATATTGAACTCCGGGGGGAGGAAGGTTTTATTGATGGGACCGGGAGTGTAGAGAATACGGGTATCTTTATAATTGCCACTACTGCCAACAGAACGATCGCAGCCACCGCTGATATCAGCTTCGCAAGCAATTTACGAGTTAATAATAACCTGACTGTTATTAATTTAGGAAGAGTTCAGGTAGGGGACGATATTTATGGCAGCGGAGCGAATGCTACCTGGATCAATGCTGAGAATTCCTTACTCGAAGTCTGGGACGCGGCAATGGCTACCGGAATATTAATTGCTTCTGCCGAGGGGAATACAGTGCGTTATGCCGGGACCACTAATAACTATAATATTAAGATACCCCGGGATGCGACTTACTATAATCTCGAAATTGCAGGATCCACTACAAAAACACTCACAGGTGGGGATATAATCGTTAAGGGGGATCTGAATATTAGTTCGACTTTTAGCTCTGGCAATAACAATATTAGCCTGGAGGGCGACTGGACCAATACGGATGGATTTACGGCCGGTACCGGGGAAGTGCGATTTATCGGTACAGCCGATCAGTCCATCTCCAATGCTTCGGGTGAAACCTTTTACGATCTGCTGGTTCAAAAGGAGAGCGGCACCTTGTCGCTTGAAGATCATGTAGTGGTTAGCAACACTCTTTCTCTAACACAGGGTGAGGTGAATGCAGGTTCAAACATCCTTTACCTGGGTACCGATGCCACCAATGAAGGATCCTTAAACTATAGCTCGGGCCGGATTCTGGGTAAATTTTGCAGATGGATAGAAGCCGGATCTACAGGAAGTGATATCCTGTTTCCTGTTAGTGCCGGTGGGGTTACAAACGCAGCTACTGTCAACTTTACCAACCTGACGGCAGGAAGCCTGACGGCAGAATTCAAGGCGACAAATCCGGGTAACAGCGGACTGCCTCTTGAGGAGAGTGGGGATTCTATAGGGAATGTATTTTCCGAAGGATACTGGACTCTGAATAAAGGGAATGGACTGGGTAGCTCAAACTATGAGTTGAAGTTAAATGGAACAGGATTCAGCAGTTTTGCTTTTGATAATGAGGTCAGGATCCTGAAAAGAAATTCCGGGGCATCGCCCTGGCTTCTGGACGGAACCCATGTTGCACCCACTGGTGTGGTGGCTAGCCGTACGGGAATGAGTGGATTTTCGGAGTTCGCCCTGGGCAGCTCTGAAACTTGTAGTCCGCCCGTCACTTCGCTCATCTCCGGGTCTGTGGCTGCCTGTGCCAACGAGGCCGGAAGCTCATACACTGTTATAGACAATCCGGGATCGTCCTACACCTGGACGATTACAGGAGGGACGGTAGCCAGCGGCCAGGGAACTCATTCAATCACTGTAGATTGGGGAGCAACCGGGATGGCCGGACAGGTCCGGGTAATTGAAAACAATGGCTGTGCGGATGGTGTGCCTGTGGTCCTGGATGTTACAATACATCCACTGCCCACCTCGCTGATCAGGGGTCCGGCCTCAGTGCCGGAAAACGCAAGTGGAATTGGCTACACGGTTGACAATACAAGTGGATATACTTATAACTGGACAAGTACAGGTGGAACCGTGGTTACCGGAGCTGGCAGCAGTTCAGTAACTGTCGACTGGGGGGCTGCAGGAACGGGTGATATCGAAGTTATTGCTGTGTCATCCGGTGGATGTGGTGCTGGCAATCCTGTAAATTTACCTGTCACCATTTATTCTGCAATCAGGAGTGTGCAATCGGGCGATTTTAGTGATCCTACAACCTGGGACTGTAATTGTAATCCGCCCTCCATGAGTAATATCCTGGTTGATTCCAGCCATGTGGTAAGGATGACCCGTGCAGATTCCGCAAATAATTTAAGCATTGCAGAGTTTGGAACCCTTGACAACCAGGGCTACAGGATGGTTGTATTTAATGATTATGCTGTATACGGAACCCATACCGGTAATGCAAGTGTGAATACCGAGCAACTCAGGCTGGAGGGAGTGGGCTCAACGATTGATGGTACAGGTTTGATAAGTATGACAGGCCGAATTTATTGTTATACCGGTAGCAAAACCATTCTATCCACCGCAGATCTAAGTATTCCAAATTCATATTTCTATCTCGGCGGAAATGTTTCTATAACTAATCAGGGTAGCATCAGTCTTAATTATTTGTATGGCGCGAATGCAACATCCGTTTGGATAAACGATGCGAATTCCACCCTGAGTGCAGGGGGCGTAAACACCAGTCCGATCATGTACCTCGGAACGCTGGTGGCAAGTGCTGAAGGCAATACTGTAAATCTCACCTATGGAAGTGCGCAGAATATTGCGGATCCGTCTGGTCATACCTATTATAATCTTACGGTTGGCGGAGGGAATAACAAAACCCTTCCCAACAATATAATTGTACAGGGCGATTTGAACATTTCAAGCACCCTGCTCGCAAATAATTACAATATTGATTTAGCAGGTGATTGGATAAATGCGGGGGTTTATACACCCGGAACCGGCGCTGTTACGCTGAACGGGACTTCAGACCAGTTAATCACCAATCTTCTTGGAGAAAGTTTCAATGATCTGGTTATTTCCAAGGCATCAGGAGATGTGAACCTGGGCGGAAATGTGACAATTTCCGGGACACTTACAATGGGTGGAGGAGATATAATTACAAGCGATAAGTCTCTCGTCATCGGAACCGGTATAGGGAATACAGGAACGCTGAATCGTGTCGCAGGTAAGGTTGTAGGTACCGTGGAAAGATGGATAAGTGCAACAGGAACAGATGTTCTGTTTCCAATTGGTACAGCCGGGGATTACAGACCCGCACTTATAAATTTCAATGGCCTGACCGGCGGTTCACTGCTGGTTGGTTTTAATGAAAATAGTCCGGGTAACCAGGGTCTGCCTCTGGATGATGGCGCGACCACTGTATATAATTCCCATCTTGAAGGGTATTGGATGCTTGATGCTGCGAATTCGCTGGCCAGCAACGATTTTAATCTTACTCTTACTGCAAATGGATTTACAAGTTTTAGCATTGTTCCCGAGACCAGGCTTTTAAGCAGATCAGGTTCAGGAGCAGACTGGGTGGCTAGTGGATCCCATCAGGCAGCCACGGGGAATTCGGTTGGAAGATCAGGTATCGCTATTTTGTCGGGAGAATATGCCCTGGGAGATATCACCAATTGTTCTCCACCTGCTACTTCTTCAATTATTGGCGTTGAAAATGTATGTGTAAATGATATAGGCTCAACCTATTCGGTGGAAGTTCACGGGGGCTCAAGCTATGACTGGACCGTAAGTGGTGGATCCATCGTCAGCGGACAGGGTACTGCCGTAATTCAGGTGAATTGGGGATCAACAGGAATGATTGGCCTGGTGGAAGTGATCGAAACCAATGCCTGCAGCGAAGGCGAAAGGCAGGAATTAGAGGTGGCAATCGGTCCGGTTCCCACTTCTCCGATCATGGGGTCAGTTTCGGGGGGAGCAGGTTCGAGCGGTAATATTTATTATGTTCTTGAAGAACCGGGATATACCTATACATGGTCGGTCAGCTCACAAGGGACCCTAGTTTCTCCCAATGGAAATGATAGTATTACAATTGACTGGAATACCGCCGGTGCAGCCACAATTGAGGTTATAGCCACAGACGCAAGTTGTGGGGCTGATGCTGATCCGGTTTACCTGAGTGTTGAAATTTATGATGAGATTATAAGTGCACAGGATGGTGACTGGGATGATCCAAATACATGGATTGGCGGCGTGGTACCCAATGAAATTACCAATGCCAGGATTCAGTCGGGAGACAGCGTTACTATAAGTACAGATTACAGGCGGGTAAATAATTTTACAATTGAGGCTGACGGAGTCTTAAACAGCCAGGGGTATGAAATATGGATTTATGGGGACTATACGGTTGATGGAACCCACTATAGTACAGGAGGTGATAACATTGAGTTCAGGGGTGGAGAGGCTACCTTTTCCGGAACCGGATCTGTTTTGGCCAGTGGCAGGGTACTGATTGTAACGGGGAATAAGACTTTTGACAGCTCAGCAGACCTCTATTTCGAGAATTCATTATATATATATGCAAATCTGATTGTCACCAACAATGGAACGGTCACCATTAATTACCAGCTCCAGGGAGGGAATGCTTCCTCTACATGGGTAAATGCTGCAGGTGCCACCCTGAATGTTGAAGACAATTTACTGATAGGCTCAGGTGGTGGAAACCTGGTGGCTTCGGCAGTCGGGAATACGGTAAATTATAACGGGGCAGCAGAAACCGTTAAACAGCCGGTAAATAATGATTATTATAATCTGATTGTCAGTGGTTCTGGCACAAAGACACTTCAGGGTGATATTAATGTCAATAATGATCTTTCTATAAGCAGTTCCCTGACGACCGCGAATTTTGATATTTATCTTTCGGGCGACTGGGTTAATTCAAATGTTTTTAATGAGGGAGTTGGCGAAGTAATTTTCACAGGGTCTGAAGATCAGTTTATATCTAATCCGGTGGGAGAGACATTCTATGACCTCAAGCTGGATAAACCCGCTGGCAGTATGCAGTTTTCTAATGCAGTCCGGGTCAGCAATACATTGACAATGGATCAGGGGAATATTGTCACTAATGGAAATTCATTCATTCTTGGTACGGGCGTAGGATCTACAGGAAGCATTAATCGTACTTCTGGTATCATTGTCGGAGCGCTGGAAAGGTGGATTGATACACCTGCAAGCGGCTATGATTTTCCCATTGGTACAGCCAGTTCTTACCGACCAGCCAGTATTACATTTAACAACCTGAACGCCGGTTCTCTGGTAGGGGAATTCATTGCTGATGCGCCCGGTAACCAGGGATTGCCACTGGATGATGGCGGACAGCAGGTGAACAATACTTTTAGCGAAGGATATTGGGCCTTTACACGGAAAAATTCTGTGAGCAGTACGGATTATGATATTGCTTTGACTGCGAACGGTTTTACGACCTTCTCACTTGTGGATGAAACCAGGATTGTAACCCGGGCTGATGAATCAAGCGATTGGAAGGCAAACGGGACCCATGTAGCCGCTGTTGGGAATGAAATTCGTCGTTCAAATCTGAACACCACTTCGGTAGGATCTCATTTCGCAATTGCAGATACTGCCGATTGTAATCTTCCTGCTACCTCTGTCATTAGTGGAAATGTTTCTCTGTGCATCAATGATGCAGGTGAATTCTACGCAGTTGATTTCACAGGCGGATCGACTTATGAATGGACAGTAAGCGGGGGGTCCGTTGTATCCGGACAGGGAACGGCTTCGGTCGAAGTAAACTGGGGTGGTACGGGAATGCTCGGACAAGTTCAGGTCGTTGAAACCAATACATGCGCCGCCGGAGTCCCCGTTACGCTCGATGTAGAAATCCATCCATTTGCTACGTCTGAGATTACAGGACTTACAGATGTGGGGGAAAATTCTAAAGGTGTAGTTTATTCCGTTCTCAGTAATCCCGGATATACCTACAATTGGACGGTAAGCGGAGGAAGCCTGGTTAGTGGTGACGGTACTGCCACAGTAACGGTCGACTGGGGAGCTTCAGGGACTGGAAATATTAGCGTCACAGCGGTTCATTCCTGTGGGTCAGCTGCCCCGGTGAGCCTTCCTGTCGTTAAATTTGATGTGATTACAAGTATTGCATCGGGCGACTTCGATTCGCCGGCTACCTGGGATTGTGGATGTGATCCACCCGATTACAGTAACATCGTAGTCGACTCCAGTCACATCGTGAGCATGACCGGCAATGAAATTGTAGGAAACCTTACAATTAATGAGTATGGGGTTCTGGATAATAATAATTCCAGAATCGACATTTACGGTAATTATACGATTAACGGGGAACATACTGGTTCTGGTTCAACAGGAAGTGACAGGATCTATCTTATGGGAGACGGAACCACTATAGATGGTACCGGAACCATCAGTATTCCCAGTCGAATTCGAGTTTACAATAACCATAAAACCATACTTTCCACAGCCGATATCAAAAGGCCTACGGAGGGGGAGTTTTACATCGAAGCAAATATCGTAGTAACAAACTACGGGACTTTCGAGCAGGGAGGTCGATTGTGGGGGGCCAATGCTACTTCATCCTGGTTCAACGCAGAGAATTCCACCCTCAAATACGGAGATGATCTGGTCATTGTGAACATTAACCTGAATGCTTCGGGTCTAAATAATACAGTTGAATATCACAGGGCTGGGACGCAGGAAATAAAAATCCCTACAGATAATTCCTATCAGAACCTGATTATTTCAGGTTCAGGAAACAAAAACCTCTCTTCTGATATATCGGTTGAAGGGGATTTGACAATTTCAAGTATTCTTAACACCAATAACAATGATATTCAGTTGGTTGGCGACTGGACCAACACCGGGGTATTTAATGAAGGCACCGGACAGGTTGTCCTTGTAGGTGCATCTGATCAGACCATCACTAACCCGGTAGGTGAAACCTTCTATGATTTAATTATAAATGAGGTTTCGGGAAGTGTATTGTTAAATAATCATGTTACAGTCAGTAATACCCTAACCATGAATGGCGGGAGTATTGAAACCCAGAGCTCTATGCTTACTCTGGGAACCAGCACTTCAAATATAGGAACGCTAAACCATTCATCCGGGACTATTTCGGGTCGTTTTGAACGCTGGATTTCCGGTACAGGTGCTTCATTCTTGTTCCCAATTGGAACCGAATCAGACTATCGTCCAGCCTCTGTATTATTTAACGATCTTACGGCAGGTTCCCTGCTTGCTGAATTTATTTCTGAGGCTCCTGGCAACAGGGGACTTCCATTGAGTGACGGAGCCGTTGATGTTGGAAATGCTTTTCAGGATGGTTACTGGGTTCTTACCCGGGCCAATTCCCTGGCGAGCACAGATTATGATCTCGATCTTACCGGAACGGGATTCGCCAGTTTCTCGATTGTTCCTGAAACCAGGTTGATTCTCCGGAACGTATCTACAGCAGACTGGTCTGTTGAAGGTTCACATGTTGCTGCCGTTGGAAGTACCGCGGGTAGGCGGAATTTGAGTACTATAAGTGCAGAATATACTTTTGGTGATACGTCAACTTGTTCTCCTCCGCTTACTTCTGAAATCACGGGTTCAACATCAGTATGCGCAGGTTCAAGCGGGGAGAGCTATTCCGTAATCCCATCAGCAGGATCTTCTTATCAATGGACAATTACCGGGGGGATTGTAAGCGGGGGTCAAGGGACTCATTCGATCAGTGTGGATTGGGGAACGGATGGTATGCTGGGAACTGTACAGGTCATCGAATCCAACGCCTGCACCCAGGGGGTTGCGGTAGAGATGGATGTGAATATTGATCCTGTGCCCACTTCAGTTATCAGTGGCGACATGGCTGTGGCTGCCGGATCTGCCGGGGAGATTTATTCTGTAGAAGGAATCGTTGGTTATACCTACGACTGGACCATCACAGGAGGTGTGCTAAGCTCCGGACAGGGTACGGCAACTGTGACGGTTGACTGGGGTAATGGAAGCAGTGGGCTTGTGAGTGTCGTTGGAACGCATACAGCTTGTGGCCAGTCTGCTGCTGCCGAAGAACTGGATATTACAATTTACCCGGTTATCACCAGTATTGCCACTGGTAACTGGGAGGATCCTACCACGTGGGACTGCACCTGTGTACCTTCCTCTTCGAGTAATGTGGTTGTGGCAACGGGTCATACAGTTACTGTAAATGGGACAACTTCGGTCAATAACCTGAGTATTGAGTCAGAAGCAGTTCTTAATTCACAGGGTAATTTGATTACAATTTCAGGCGATTATTTAGTGAATGGTGAGCATTCAGGGACGGGTAGCTACTGGGCTGACAGGATCTATCTGACGGGTGTGGGAACTTCCATTGGAGGAACCGGTACGATATCAAATCCCGGGAGAATGCGATTCCGTACTGGGAATAAAACCATTTTAGCGACGGCTGATTTAAGTAAATCGGGAGATCTCTATATCGAAAACAATATAACTGTCAGCAATAACGGATCCATTTACATTGCCGGAAATGTTTGGACTGACTGGAATACGGTGTATTGGGTGAATGGCGAAAATTCTACACTTATCCTGGGCAATGAATTCTTTTGGTCGAGTGGACAGGATGGTATTTTGATTGCTTCAGCTCCTGGTAATACGATCGTTTATAATGAGGCTTCTGATCAGCGGATTAAGATTCCTCAAAATGGAGAATACTATAACTTATCGCTGGAAGGAACCTTGAACAAGATCATGTATGGTGATCTGAAGGTTCTGGGTGATATCTCCATCACCAGTACACTGAGCACTGCCGACTTCGATCTTGAGATTGGTGGGAACTGGTCGAACTCCAGTACTTTTAATGAAGGTACTGGACAGGTGTTGTTTAACGGTGCAGGTTCGCAGACTATCAATACGGCTTCGGGCGAAATATTCTATGACCTGGGCATCAATAAAACATCAGATACGCTTATACTCGCCAGCGATGTATCGGTTTCAGGAGCCCTTGAAATGGTGTCTGGAAATATTCGAACAGGATCGAATACCCTGACCCTGGGTGTAAATACCACTACAATTGGAACATTGAGTCACACAGCTGGAACCATTGTTGGTAGTTTCGAGCGATGGATGAACAGTACAGGGACAGATTACCTCTTCCCCATTGGAACCGATGCTGATTATCGTCCGGTTTCATTGAATTTCAACGATCTGAGCTCAGGCTCACTTATTGCAGAATTTAATTCGTCGGCTCCTGGAACGCTTGGATTGCCTGCCGATGATGGGGGTGTAAGTGTTGTGAATACTTTTGTCGAAGGTTACTGGGAACTTACAAGGGCTAATAGTCTGAACAGTTCAGATTATAACGTGAATCTTACAGGAAATGGGTTCACTACCTTCCCTATTATTGATGCTACAAGGGTTGTGAGTCGTTCCGGAAGCGGATCTGACTGGACCACCAGTGGAACGCATGTGGCTGCTGTTGGCAATACTGCTTCCCGCAGCAATTTGAGTATTCTTTCAGCCGAGTTGGCATTTGCCGACACAAGCGATTGTTCTATTCCTGTTACTTCTGCAATTTCTGGCCCGGCCTCTGTCTGTACAGGTACTACGGGTAGTTCTTATTTTGTTACAAATACACCAGGTTCTTCTTATGCCTGGACTGTGACAGGAGGAACCATTACCTCTGCACAGGGAGTCAACTTCATATTTGTGAATTGGGGACTGTCCGGTATGGTTGGAAGTGTTGAGGTGATTGAAGATAATGGTTGTGGGCAGGGGGCACCTGTGCTTCTGGATGTGGATATCAGTCCTGTTCCAAGCTCTGAAATCATTGGAAATAGTGCTGTGGCAACAGGTGCTGGTGGTGAGATTTATTCTGTTACCGAAGTCCCGGGCTATACCTACACATGGTCGATCAGCGGGGATGGAACGATAAGCTCGGGACAAGGATCGGGTTCCATAACAGTCGACTGGGGAGCTGCCGGATCTGCAATGATTAGTGTGATCGGAGGAAATGGCTGTGGCTTTGCTCCCGTGGAAGAATTGGCCGTTGATATTTTTGATATTATCGTAAGTGCACAGACCGGAGACTGGGATGATCCAAATACATGGGTGGGTGGTGTTGTACCAACAGCCGCTACCTCGGCCAGGATTGCAGCAGGACACACGGTAACAACCACTTCAAATACGACCATCAATAACCTCATTATTGATGCAACCGCTATATTGAACACAGTCAATTACTATTTCTATGTAAATGGGAATTACACCCTTAACGGGGAACATCAGGGGGGTAACAGTGACTACAGGGTTCAATTGAATGGTCTTGGAAGCACCATTGATGGGACCGGGGTTTATACCCATACAGGCATCCTTTACATTGGTACAGGGAATAAGATTATTGCCCCCACGGCAAATCTTACAATCAATGATGCCCTGAGATTAAATGATAATATTCGCGTAACCTCTTACGGAAGTGTAACAATTAGTGGTTACTATGGTATTTGGGGCGACAATCTGGGTGCCACCTGGATCAATGAAGAAAACTCCTATTTATCCGTAGAGGGTATACGTTTCATGAATAATGGTGGAAATGGTACCCTAACCGCCTCTGCCAACGGAAATACAGTAGTCTATGCCGATGCAAGCAACATGCTTGTGGAGACTCCTACAGGGAATACCTACCATCACCTTGTGATTGCAGGTACTTACACAAAGACCATGCAGTCCGATCTTAGTGTAGATGGAGACCTTACAATTAGCAGTACATTGAATGCAAATAATTTTGATCTCGAGATAGGGGGCGACTGGACCAATACCGGGTATTTCACAGAAGGGACGGGGCTTGTTACATTTAATGGCGCAGGAGATCAGACGCTTACGAGTCCGCTCGATGAGACTTTTTATGATCTTGCAATTGATAAGGGATCGGGGACAATGATTCTGGCTAATAATGCAATTGTTTCCAATAGCCTGAATCTGAATCTGGGTATTGTCCAGACAGGTACAAACAAGCTTACCTTAGGAACCAGTATTTCAAGCATAGGTTCATTCAGCCGAAATAGTGGATGGATATACGGGAAATTTGAGCGCTGGCTGAATACAACAGGGGTTGATTATGTCTTCCCTGTTGGATCGGAAGGTGCTTATAATCCTGCCAGCATTCATTTTAACGCCCTTACTTCAGGATCACTCATCACTGCCTTTGTGTCTGATAATCCCGGAAGTGGTGGATTACCTCTGAGCGAATCATCCTTAGATATAAACAACACATTTGTGGATGGGTACTGGACCATGGACAAGGCCAATGCCCTAGAGAGTGCTGATTATAATATCGCGCTGACTGGAAATGGCTTAAGTTCATTCGCTATTACTCCTGAAACAAGGCTGTTGACGCGTGCCAGTAGCTCTATCGACTGGACCCTTGATGGGACTCATGCCGCCGCAAGTGGCAATACTGCATTTAGAAATGGCATGTCTTTGCTTTCGGCTGAATATGCCTTTGGAGATACGACGAATTGTACACAACCTGTAACTTCAGCCATCAATGGGTCTACTTCGCGCTGTGTAAATGACAATGGAGTACCCTATTTTGTAACGGATAGTCCGGGATCCACTTATACCTGGACGATTACCGGCGGTACCATTGCTGGTGGACAGGGTACAAGCACCATTTCTGTAGATTGGGGTGGGACCGGGATGATTGGCCAGGTGATGGTTGTTGAGAATAATGCATGTACAGATGGAGTTCCTGTTACTCTGGATGTTGAAATTGGTCCTTTACCCACTTCTGCCATTACGGGAATGATTTCAGCTGCCGCAGGGGAGGAAGGCCTGGTTTATTCTGTATTATCTGATCCGGGTTATACCTATACCTGGAGTGTCAGTGCTGAAGGAATTGTAACCTCAGGACAGGGGAGCAACAGGGTAACCGTAGATTGGAATACTGCTGGAACGGGAATTATTAGTGTGGTTGGGTCAAATAGCTGTGGCAGTGCTGCACAGGTTGACCTGGTCGTTGATATTTATGATGTATTTGTGAGTGCTGCAACAGGAAACTGGAATGATGGAACCACCTGGGTGGGTGGAGTGGCACCGGCATCGGCAAGTAGTGCAAGGATAGCCGCCGGGCACACTGTTACTACTACCGCAACTACCACCATCAACAACCTTGTTATTGATAATGGTGGAGAATTAAATTCTGAGAGTTACATTTTTACAGTAAACGGAAATTACACACTCAACGGGACACATTCCGGTTATGGTGGAGATGATGTCAGACTGGGTGGCAATGATGCTGTCATCAGTGGCACCGGTAATTTTGCGCATACCGGCCGCTTACTATTATTATACGGAAATAAAACCATTGCTGCTGGGTCAAATCTGACCATCGTTGGAAGTCTCAGAATAAACGATAACATCATTGTTACCAATTATGGGAATATTGATGTTGGCGAAGATATTAATTGTGATAACACTGGTGCCACCTGGATTAATGCAGAGAATTCTACCCTGGTTTTATTTGACGACTTTACCAATGGTACCTTAAGTACTTCATCAAGCGGAAACACGATTGCCTTTGGAGGGACCGCAAATAATAACATTCGACGACCTCTGAATGATATTTATTATAACCTGATTATTGAGGGAAGTCAGATCAAAACCCTTACAGCCGATGCTGAGGTTCTTGGGGATATTACTATTACCAGTACTTTCAATTCAAATAATAACGATATAAGCCTGGAAGGGAACTGGGCAAACTCGGGCACTTTTACTGAGGGGAGCGGAACAGTTACTTTCAATGGTAGCGCCGATCAATCCATTAGCAATCCCATCGGGGAAACCTTTTATGATCTTGAGATAGCAAAGACAACAGGTAATCTGACGCTTGCTAATAATGTTACAGTTAGCAATACGCTGAGCTTAAATGGTGGATTTGTGGATGCCGGAACAAATATTCTTGAACTTGGTACCGGTACAAGCAATATTGGAACACTCAACTATAACAGTGGAAGTGTCCAGGGGAAATTTAAACGTTGGATTAGTGTTCCCGGCAGTCTCCTCTTTCCTGTTGGTGATGCTTCTGATTACAGGTCTGCCGATATCACTTTCAATAACCTGACCGGTGGCTCCCTGACAACAGAATTTTTATCCAGCAGTCCCGGTAATAGCGGCCTGCCTCTTGATGACGCGGGAACTACAATCTCCAATACATTTACAGAAGGTTATTGGTCCATGGAGAGAGGCGGGGCTCTCACAAGCACTGATTACGACCTGGTACTGACCGGTAACGGATTTTCGAGTTTCAGCCCGAATGATGAAACAAGGCTTCTTCTCAGGCCCACCTCCGGTAGCAACTGGGTGGTTGAAGGCACTCATGTAGCAACGAATTCAGCTACTTCATCAATCGTTTTGCCATTCAATCTTTCTTTGGCAGC
>CAZRPW010000095.1:0-17466 GCA_964601975.1 uncultured Bacteroides sp. | reverse complement strand
ACTCCTGTCGAAAAGAAAGTGATGGACGCCTTTTCTGCTAACTTTGCAGTTCAGTTCTGGCAGTTGAACAAAACAGTGCATTACTTCAATATTTGAATACCACGATGACAATTAATCCAGTTTACATGAAAAACGGAATCTTTCTGCTTCTGTTTATAATGCTCATAAATACAGTTAAAGCGCAGTCGTATGACTGGCCAATGTGGCGCTACGATTTTAACCGCTCTGCATCAACTCCCGAACAACTAGCTGACAGCCTGTACTTACAATGGCAGGTTGAATATTCCCCCAGGAAACAGGTTTGGGATGATCCCTTAAACCAGAACCTCATGCAGTACGACCGGATTTTTGAACCTGTCGTAGCCGACAATAAAATATTCATTGGATTTAATGATCAGGACAAAGTGGTAGCACTGGACCTGAATTCCGGGCTTGAATTATGGCATTTTTATGCCGATGGCCCCATACGTCTGCCCATGGCCATTAATAAAGGTAAAATCTACTTTACCGGCGACGACGGCTACTGCTATTGTTTAAATACAAGCGATGGCTCGGTGGTTTGGAAACGATTATTGGCTCCGGCAGAGAATAAATTATTGGGCAACAGAAGGCTTATATCCATGTGGCCGGCCCGGGGTGGTATTGTAATTAAAGATGATATTATTTACACTGCCGCGAGCATATTTCCCCTGATGGGAACATTTATTTATGCATTGGATGCAAGCTCGGGAGATATTATCTGGAAAAATGAAGGCACCGGAAGCAACTATATTCTTCAACCTCATAATTCTCCGGCCTTTGCCGATGTGGCTCCACAAGGTGCCTTTACCATAAGCGGGAATAAATTACTCGTTGCCGGTGGACGTTCGGTTCCTGCTGCCTTCGACTTAAAAACGGGTGAAGAACTCTACTACCATCTGGCTGCCAGTGGGAAAACCGGTGGTGCTTTTACCTGTGCCAGCGATCAGGTTTTTTTTAATCACCACCGCGAAAGAATTACGAGCATGTATGATGCTGAAAGCGGGTTAAAATTGCTTTCTGAGGCAGGAGAATATCCTGTGATTGATGGAGATCATTTTTATTTTTCCGGGAAAAATATCCTGGCAGCAAAACTGGATTCCGAAAAGATACTGGATACTTTATGGTGCAGTGCAATTTCGGCAACGAACGATTTGATTATGGCGGGAAATTGCCTTTATGCTGCTGACAGTGCCGGAATAAAAGCTATAAGTCTCAGGGGAAATACACAGGAGGTGATTTGGTCTTATAATAGCAGGAAAAATATTAACCGGCTTATTGCTGCCAATGGCAAGCTGATAGCCATAAGCATGGATGGAACACTCATGATTTTTGGAGACAGGCCCGTTTCAAAAGTTGCTGCATTTATCCCAAATAAAAAAACAGAAACCCTAAAATCAGGCAAACTAAATACGATTATAAAAAGCACAGGCATCACTGAAGGTTTCTGCCTGGTTTTAGGAAATGAAAATGTGAACTTTTTAAAAAGCCTGGTTAATCAAACCGATTTAAATATTATAGTTTATGAAAAAGATTCCGAAAAGGTTCAAAGTTTGAGAGAATACTTTAACAATGCCGGAGTTAGCGCTGAACGATTAAGTTTTTTGCATTTTGAAAACAATTTCCCCTTGTTACCAAAGTATTTTTCATCGCTAAGCATCATCAATGATCTCGCTTATATGAATAGCGATAAAGAAAATTTTAAAAAGCTATTTGAATCAACACGTCCGTATGGAGGCAAAATCCTTATAAAAACAAATCGGAAAAATCAGGATTTTATTAAAAACACCCTCAAGGAACTAGAACTGCCTGGTGAAATGGCTGCGGCAAAAGAAGCCTTTTCAATAATCAGCCGTGAGGGACCCTTAGAGGGGGCTTCATCCTGGACCCATAACTACGGAGATATTGCCAATACACTAAAATCTGACGACAGGCTCGTTAAAGCTCCCCTCGGAATACTATGGTTTGGAGGAAATTCAAACATGGATGTTCTTCCCAGGCACGGGCACGGGCCAGGCGAACAGGTAATAGATGGACGGCTCATTATCCAGGGGATGAACAGTATTAGCGCCCGTGATGTATACACCGGAAGGGTATTATGGAAACGGGAGTCGGAAAAGCTCCTGGATGATAACTGGCTTGTTTATTACAATGAAACCTACGATGAGGAAAATCCACTGATTCCAAAATACAATCAGGTTCACCTGCCCGGATCAAATTCCAGAGGGACGAACTACATCGCTACCAAAGAGTATGTATATTTAATTGAAGGAGACAAATGTAACGTTCTGGATATTACCACCGGCGAATCGACGAAAGTATTTGATACAGGCAATGACGGCACCCGAAAATTAGGGTATATCGGCGTTTATGATAGTCTTCTGATATTGGGGAATAACTACGCTGAATTCCCGGATATCGGGAAAGATACCATTTCGCCAAGAGCGCTGCTATTTATGGACTACGACCTATCTGCAAGCAGCGAACTGATTGTTTTGAATCGCTTCACAGGTGAAAAATTATGGAATATTGAGGCCCATCACGGATTTATACACAACTCGGTAATTGCCGGAGAGGGTACTATTTTTTGTCTCGACAAACTACCCCAATTCATCGAAACCAGGATGAAACGGAGAGGAGAAACCCTGCCGAAAGGGTCAAGACTATTGTATCTGAATGCAAAAACCGGCGAAATAATCCACGAAGAGACGAAGGATGTGTTCGGAACCTGGCTGGGTTACTCCGACGAGTACAAATTATTGCTGCAGGCAACCAGGCCATCGCGCGATATGCTTCATGGAGAAGAGGGCAATCGCATGATAACATATAATGTAAAAACAAAAGGAAAAATATGGGACAAGGCCATGTTGTATGCCAATCCACCCATCATTCATACCGATAAAATTTATACCGAAGGTGAGGGATTTTCCCTGCTTACCGGAGAAGCTCTAAACGAAACAGATCCCATAACCGGCGAAGAATTAAAATGGAGTTATAAGCGTGAATATGGTTGCGGAATTGTGGCTGCAAGCGAACATCTTCTTACCTTCCGTTCAGCATCGGCAGGGTTTATCAATCTTGAAACCAATGAAGGAACGGGTAGTCTTGGCGGCTGGAAGGCCAGTTGTTCTACCAACCTTATTGCTGCCGATGGGGTGCTAAATTCACCAGATTATACAAGGACCTGCCAGTGTCCGTATCAAAACCAAACCTCACTTGCCCTTATAAATATGCCATGGATGGCTTATTGGACCAACAGTAATTATAGCTGGAGTGGAAAGCAGATTAAACAACTGGGGCTTAATTTTAATGCGCCCGGCGATCGGAATGCGGACGATAATCTCCTGTGGTTTGAGTATCCGTCTGTTGCTGGAATACCTCCGGGGATACCCATAAAAATAGATTCTGCAGGGATTACAAAAATCAGAAAAGAACCCTATACCATTTCATCTGAGAAAACGCCCTGGGTGAGTTCAAGTGCCCTGGTTGGTGTTCATTCCATTGAAATAACCTTATCGAAGGATAGCCTCATCCAGGAATCGAATTATACCGTTAAACTTCATTTTGCTGAACTTGAAAATAAAAAGCCCGGCGAACGAATCTTTAATATTTCTATTCAGAATAAAAAGTTACTTGATGGATTCGACATCGTAAATGAAGCCGGTAAACCGGATGCTGAAATTGTCAAATCATTTCAGGGCATTCAGGCAGGAAAAACTTTAAAGGTCGATTTAACACCCGTCAGGGGAAACACCATAATTTCGGGAATAGAGATCGTGTCAAAATAGTGCTCTTATGAAAAAAAACTATGTATTATTCATCGTCATAGCAGCCCTGATAAGCATGGCCTGCACCACAAAAGTATCGGAATGGGTACTCATCAATTCCGTTCCTGATAAATATTTGCTTGTATTTTTTCATGAGGGCAAAATATCTGAATCCGCAAAGCAACAGCATACAGAACTAGAAAAAATAATTACCCCGGCAAATGTTGTGTTACAAACCATCGAGAGAGGGGATATTGGATCTTCAAAATATGCACTGTATTTTAACAATCAGCCCATCGCCGAATATGCGGATTACCAGATGATAGCCAATATAACCAGCTCGCCCTTAAGGGATAAAGTCGCTTCGGAACTGATGCAGGGAAAACTCAGTGTAATGTTTTATCTGAAATCGGGGAACAAAGAAAAAGATGAAAGTGCCTTGCAGACCATCCATAAAACGCTTGCTGCCTCACCTTTTGGGGAGGTAATCACTGTGCTGGATCTGGACAGGAACAGTGAGGAAGAAAAACATTTTGTTTCCATGTTGCTGAGCGTGGAGGATGACTTAAAAGGAATTCACGAACCCATGTTATTTGGAATTTTTGGACGTTTCCGGGCACTGGAACCCTTGCTGGGCAAAGGTATCTCTGAAAACAATATCAATCTGATGATTGACTTTCTCACCGCCGATTGTAGTTGCCTCATTAAAGATCATCTGCCAGGAAGAAGTATCCTTTACGATGGAAACTGGGAGCATCCGCAAACCGCTTTAGTTAATAAAATCATAGACGAGAATCCTGAATTGACACATCATTAAATGCCACAGGATACCGCAAGATATGATTCGCTGGATAAGCGACCTTTACCCAAGTGGCTTACCGACCAACGGGACGGGCTTAATACATATCAGCCGCAGAAACTGGAAATGAAAGAAGATCGTTCGCTTCAGATTTCACTTATTTCCACAGGTGTTATCGTTTTGCTGACTGTAGTTCTACTAAGTTTTTATTTTCTCCGAAGAAATAAAAAAAGATCTTAATATGAATCCTTTAAAACTGGTAATAAAAGAGCTTCTCTACAGGAAGGTCAGTTCACTGATAATCCTGGTAACTGTAATCGCAGCAAGCACTGTGTCGGTGGCGATTTATACTTTAAGTAAAGCCAGCGAAAACGAAACGCGTAAAATAATGAGGGAGCAGGGTTTGAATCTCTATATTTTCCCTAAAGGTACCAACCTGATAGATTTTTATACAGTAAATAACACCCCCACTTTTCCGGAAGCATACGTAGAGGAACTGGCAAATTCAAAAACCTTTGATGCAGTGCGACATCTTACAGGAATACTTCAACTTAAATATCCAAACTGGATCGACCCGAATGGTTCCAGTCACCAGATTATTGTGGTGGGATACAAAGATGAAGCCATGCAACGGTTTTTATCAAAACAGGAAACCATGGGATTCGATGTAGCACAAGGTACCGTTCATGTTGGTGCCCGTCTGTCCGTTAATATTCCCGAAGGTGAATCCTTTAAAATAATTGGGACTAATGGCCATATATATGAGTTTGAAATTGCCGAAAGATTTGCAGAAGGAAAAGGGATGATCGATCAGGGTGTTGCCTTTAACCTGGACGATTTGCAAAATGTGCTGGGCATGGAAAACCAGATCAACAAAATTGAAGCGCTTGGCTGTGTTTGTCACGATGGCAGGATTAAGAATGCAAGAACCCAGCTTCAGGGCATTTTTTCAGATCTCGAAGTAACGGAAATCAGCAGCATTGCCGATGCGCGTGAAAACCAGCGCCTGATGATGAATAAATATGGTTCATTTATCATCCCCTTTATCGTGCTGGCGGCCTTGCTCATCTCCGGCTTACTGTTTTATGCCAATGTAAATACGCGGCGGTATGAAATGGGTATTATGAAAGCCCTGGGAAAAAGCAAAGGCAGTATTGTATTGATGATTCTGCTGAAAGCCTTCATAATCGGGCTTTTAGGGAGTATTGCCGGCTTTTTTGCGGGAAGTTTGATTGCAGAATATTTTGGCAAAGAAATATTTCGCTTTACGGCAATGTCCATCAAACCACTGTGGTCCGTATTTGGATATTGCATGATTATTTTTCCGGTGTTATGGATGTTGTCGAGCTGGATACCCGCACTGATAGCAACCCAGATCGATGCGGCAAAAACGCTTAGTCAGGAGTAAAATATAAAACAGGAACCTCATGTTGGAGATTAACAACATTAGCAAAGTATATTCAAAAAACGGGAAAAGCTTCATGGCCCTCGACAAGGTATCTTTTACGGTTGAAAAAGGTGAATTTGTTGCTGTGCTGGGAGCCAGCGGATCGGGGAAATCTACCTTGCTTCATACAATTGGCGGTTTAATCCATCCCGATTCGGGACAGGTATTATTTAAAGGAAAAGATATTTATACTCTGGACAATAAAGCGTCATACAATTACCTGAGACAAAATGTGGGATTTGTATTTCAGCAATTTCATCTGTTGCCTTACCTCACCGTTTATGAGAATATAAGAATGGGGGAAACTGAATTATCGGACCAACAAAACATTGAAGATTATCTTGAAAAATGCGGCATCCATTCCCTCCAACATAAATACCCTTCAGAACTCAGTGTGGGAGAGAAACAAAGGACAGCATTCATTCGGGCCATCATTTCAAAACCAGATATGTTGCTCGCCGACGAACCTACCGGTAATCTGGATGCTGAAAACACCCGCATCATTATGTCTCTGATGGAAAGCTTTCATGAAAATGGAGGTACCGTGCTTTTAGTTTCGCACGATTCAGAAACCTCAAAATTTGCAAACCGAACCATCACACTCAATTCCGGGAAACTGGGAACTGGAATAAACCCATAAGAATGAAAATCCGATTCATCTTTCTATCAATAATTTGTATTACAGGAATTTTAACCCAGGCTGCTTATTCACAGCCATCTTTCCCTGTTAAAGGATATGTGTATAATATTGAAACTGAAAAACCTGTATTTAACGCAAACATTATAGCAGGGGATACGAATATTGGGGCAAGTTCAGATGCCAGGGGGTATTTTGAACTTTCGCTGCCAGGCGGCGAATACACCATCAGAATTACGTCTCTTGGTTTTTCCGAAAAAGACATTTCAATTCGGGTTCATCCTGAAAATATGGAAGTCTTAAAAATAGGAATGTTGCCAGAGAGACTTGAGCTTGAAGAAGTGGATGTTTTTGGTCGTTTTTCCATTCCCGGCAGGGATACCTCGGTCGACAGGGTTGAAATATCAGTTTTACCGGCTGTTACAAAAATTACCGCCCTTGAAATTGAAAAACAGGGAGCAGTAACTCTAAGCGACGCCTTGAAATTTGTGCCCGGAGGATGGACAGAGAGCAGGGGCCGAAAATCAAAACAGTTTTTTTCGGTGAGGGGGCAGAAATATCCTTTCCCCGATTATTCCATCGATGGCATCTGGCAAAAAGAATTTGAAGAAACCGCTTATTTCCTATCCGCACTCGACATCGAATCCATCGAGATCATTCGATCAAGTAATGCGCTTGTTAAAGGATTGTCGGGTTTAACAGGAGTCGTTGAGATCAAAACGAAAAAGCCGCAGCGCGAAACTTTTTCCTTTCTTACAAAATATGGCGAGCATCATAATTACCTGGCCAATCTTCAATATGGGAATAAAATTAAGGATGTTTCTTTCAACACAAGCACTGCTTTTTTTGGCACCAATGGCATTCCCGGAAGGATGGGGAAAGAACGGATAGCCAATTTTCATGGAAATATGGATTGGAAAATAAATAATAAACTCACCTTATCAGCGGGTGCTACCTCTGTTTCCGGCTCACGTGAATTTGTAAGCATTGTTGAACCCGGTTCAAGCAAATTATTAAACCAGGAAGAGAAATTTGATCCCCTGCATACGATACTCAGCTATGCCAAATTGAATTTCAAGGGAAAAAATGGTTCGCAAACAGAACTGCAAACCAATATGACCTATCGAAATGCCAATTACCAGAATTACAACATCTCAAAAGATACGCTTACTTCACATTTGGACAAAGACCGGGAGTATGGAATAAAACTTTTGCACAGTCGAGCTCTTACTGCTTCAAATACTTTGCGTGCAGGTGCCCAGTATAATCACTGGCTTGCACCAGACGGGAAACGATATTACGCAGGTCACCCCTGCGATTTACACACCTGGTCTGCTGTGATTGCCGATGAACAGAAAATGGGTCGCTTTGTAGTTGATGCTGCTTTTCGCGTAATTGGCGGGTATATTACTGAGTGGGGAGGTTTTGGTATTGAGGGCAGCGGGGCAGCTTTTACGAATGTAGCACCCATTGTCGATCAGCCTGCTTCGACAGAATGGCAATCGGCCATGGGCCTTGCCTATGTCCTGTCCGCTGCTTCTTCCCTTCATTACAACTTTTCCGGAGGAACCATTGCACCCCGAAATGGAAGTCTAAATGCAACCGGAGAAACTCCTTTAAACGAAGGGCGTTTTCAACATGAATTCGGTTACAGGTACCTATCGGATAAACAAAATGAAATCACCATTAGCAGCTTTTATACCCAAAGAAAAAATGCCCTCGATTTGAGTGGCAAAACAATGATTTCAGAGAACGATTTGCTGGTCGAGTTGTACGAAAATCTGGATAAAAGAACTTATGGTTTAGAATTCACATCCAAACTAAATCTCCCTGCCCTGCGAACTTACACCTTTGCAAACGCCATGTTTATGAAAGCGGAAAAAGTATCGGATGGGGAAATGGTGAGAGATCAACAACTGCCCGAAATGATTCTGAATGCCGGATTTTTTTACGAGCATTCCGGATTGGATGCCAGTATCTTAATCAATTATATCGGACCATACACAAATAACAGGTTTGTAAATCCAGGCTGGGTGTTAGAAAACGGTGATTATCCACTGGGTGATTTTGTTTCAGCTGATCTATCTGCAGGTTACACTTTTGCAGGTAAATTTTCAAAAAGGGTATTTGTTGAAGTGAAAAATATTTTCAATGAAAAATACGAGACCGTGGCCTGTTATCCCGACCAGGGAAGGTTTTTTCAGGCAGGAATAAAAATGAGCAATAATGCCATTTTTTAAGTAGGTTTATGTACAACTAGCCAACAAGTATAAAAAATGAGAAAATCCATCCTCTTACTTTGTTTCAGTTTGCTTGTGTTGAACAGTGCGCATGCAGGCATCTATTATGTTTCTAATGAAGGTGATGATAACAATAATGGCCTCTCCAAAGATCATCCTGTCCAAACACTGAAGAAGGCTGCTGAAAGTGTATTACCCGGTGATGTAATCATGCTCAGGCGAGGAGATATATTCAGAGAATCTGTTGAAATAAAGCCAGGGAATATCAGCATTTGTGCTTACGGCGAACAGGACAAGCCACTACCGGTGGTTAGTGGTGCAATTCCCATAGAAGGGTTCAGTCATTTTCGTGATGGTATTTATGTGGCTGAAATAGATTTCACTCCCGGCTACCTTTTTTTCGAAAACAAATTACTAAGCATTGCAAGGTATCCAAATGATGGATGGCTGAGGACCAGGTACTGGGAAGATTCAAAAATACCCCATCATGCTGATCCCGAACAACTGGCGCAGGCTAATACCATGATCAGCTGTCCGGAACTTCAGGAATATGCTCATAATAAAGAGGATTTCTGGATTGGGGCAAATATAAGGTGGAGGCATCATAGCTGGTGGTTCGAAACCAGGGAAATCATTGATTATGAATCATCGGGCAGGCTTTTTCTGAATGATCGAAGTTCCATATTCATGAATCCACACCCGGGAACTGTAAAAGGTTGGGGCTTTTATCTCGACAATAAACTGGAACTACTGGACACGCCCGGAGAGTGGTATTTCGACAAGGAAAAAAAACGGATTTATATCTTTCCGCCGGAAGGCAAGGATCCGAATGAGTTTCAGGTTGAGGCTTCAGTCCGCAGTACAGGCATTCAAATATCGGACGGTGTGGTTCATCATATCAAATTTCAGCATCAGCAGGATATCGGCTTAGAGATTGGCGGAGTTTCGGTAGTGCAGTATTGTGATTTTGAAGGAATTGGACGTGATGCAAAGCCCAGTGAGGGTGGCGACGGAGGAGCAGCATTGCTTGCTAAACGTGATGTGCAGAAGGCCCGCATTAGCTACAACTCATTCCGGGATAATTTCAATAAAGGGATATTCTGGTTACAAGATCCGAATGATTCCACGTCCTCCACGATTGAACGTAATAATCTGGAAAACAGTGGCGTAATTGCAGGATATGGAGGGAGTGGCCCCTGGCATGCTGTTGCCATCCTCATTGCCTCAGGCAAAAATGTACATGTCCAGTACAATCAAATACAGGGTTCAGGATATGTCGGGATTTTATTTGGAACTGATGGCAATTATGCAGAATACAATATCATTGAAAATGCAATGGCTACCATGAATGACGGGGGAGGAATTTACACGAATTGTTCTCACTCTACCATACGCCATAACATTATCATGAATACACGGGGTGGAATGGAATCATCGGGATCCTGGCCAACAATTGCGCATGGTATCTGGCCGGAATTTTTAGGCGAATACCGGGAGAATATAATTGAGTTCAACACAGTGATCGGATCGGGTGGGGATGGTATTTTTCTGACCAATAATTTCGAATGCATCATCCGGAATAATGTGTGTTATAATAACGATCGCTTTCAGCTGTTGATAATGGGCAGAGGGGATCAGAATAAAAATGTCAGTCAAAATCATCTCATTACAGGAAATGTCCTCTATGCTGCATCTCCTTCCCAGAATACCCTCTATTTTGATGGAGCTAATGATTATGGCATCCTGAAGGAAAACTACTTCTGCAAACCTTTCTCAGACAGGCATATCCAGGAAGGGAAAGGCTGGCCACAAATGAATCAGGATAACCACAAACATTTCACCTTAAACGAATGGCAGAAGCAATATTCCTGGGCTGATACCACGCCAAAGACAGATCCCGGAAAACTTTTAAACGGGGAAGAAGAGCATTCCAAAATTATTATAAACCAAACGGAACAGACCAGGACATTTACCCTGAAGGGCCAATGGCAAAATCTGGACGGTGAAGCCATCAGCGGTTCTCTGATACTTGAACCATATACTTCCCAGGTTTTAATAAAAGACTAGCGTCTCTCCTTCCTGAAGGGTTTTTCCTTTTTTGTAAACAAAGGTATGAGAGGTGGAAGCATCCTTACCCCGGATGGTCAATTTATGAAGGGCCAGGGTTCCGTGCATCACTTCGAGTCTTGATTCGTTTTCATGAATGATAATTTCTCCCCATGCCGAACCGGTTGACCAGAAGGAACGGAAGTCGGAAGCATTCATTTTCGGAAAAAAGGAAAGTTCCATGGTGAGCCCGTTATATTCAATTCCCGACAAGGCCAGTAAAACCGACCATGACGCCAGGGCACGGGCATATTGTACACCCGATTCGTTGTGCCCGAAGGGATTTCGCTTGATCCCGTTGTACCTGTCCTGAACGGCTTCCACCACGCGCAACCCTTCCTCCGTTTTCCCCGAATAAATCAAGGAAGCGGCCACCTGGTATTCCACACCCGTCCATATTTCCTGGGCATAGACAAAGGGCAGAACCGGCCGGTTTCCGTGTGGCCAGGTACACAACACCACGCCGGCTTCATCATTCAATCCATACACCCTCTGAACATTGGAAAAGTCCCTTAAGCTTTCGAAAAAATTGTACTTATAAACCGACCCTATGGCCTGGTCTACCTTCTCCTGCTCGGCTATATAACCCAGTCCCGCATTAAAAGCCAGGTACTGGCCCAGGAGTTGGTCGGCCAGACACCCATCCCCGTACTGGTACTTGGGAAAACGTTTGCCCTGTGCATCGGGGGGCGACAACTGGTGCTCCTCATACAGTCCCGGTTCATCCACAATGATCTGGGTAAAATATTCCCCGTTCCACAGTGAATCCACCAGCAATCGGGAACCTTTTTCAAATACCTCCCTGTATTCCCGCGCCTTTTTCTTTTCCCCCATGGCCAGGGCCATCTCACTTCCTGCTTTTAATGCTGCCAGGTAAGTGGAGCTGGTCATGGAACAGGGACCATAGAAATTAATATCGTAGGTATTGTGCTGTTCACCGGAAAGCAAACCGGTTTTGTCAGGATCCCAGGCAGACTGGCTGGCACCCACTTTCTCCCTTGAGGACTCGCCGCTTCCGGTCCATGCAAATTCAAGAGATTTTTGAATATCAGGCCAGAGTCCTGCCAGCCACTGATTATCGCCGCACAATTTCCAGTCGCGGTACACCCTCACGATCGTCCCCATTTGTCCGTCAGCCGCAGCAGGCCCCCCAAACCAGTAGTCCCCCGTCGGGATAATTGAACGGAATACCTGGAAACCATCCTCAAAGGTATTATGCAAAAATTCAATCTCTCTCATACTCCTTTCGAGGGAAGGGTAAAGGGATGCCAGGGCCTGTTCATAATTCCAGACATGGGTGCAGCTACCCGGACAACACCAGCCATTGTTAAGAACCCCTTCAAATCCGTGGACTTCGCCATCGGCACTTACCTGTATTAAGGGACTGACAAGGGTAGCCACCTGGGTATTCAGCGCCTCTTTTACAGATTCCGGAAAGGAGGACTGGCTCAGTACGTCTGCAAATGCCTGCGCTTTACCCAGAATTTCATCTTCGTTCTGAAGAAACCGGGAGAGAACATCCCCTGCACTGTCAAAACGTTTGCCGTAAGCGTTTTCAAAGACAATCCCCCGGGCTTCTTCCTTCCCGAATACTTCTCCCCCCTCAAATACCCTGAGAGGGAAATACCATGAAAAATAAAACGGGATTGAAATCTCCTCTCCCGGTTCCAGCGTAAAGGGAACCAGCACCGTTGACATTCGCCGGGTCGATTCATTATATGACGTTCTTTTAGAGCCCGTTACCCATGCATCCTTCTTACTCTCAATATGTCCGTCGTCACTGAAATCATCCCAGAAAATATGCGTTTCGTCTCTCCATGTTCCCGGATACCAGTGTGTCTGAACTTCAACACCTGCGGCTGGTGTAGCCATTAAAAAATCGCCCTGGTAGTTTACCGGAACATCATCACCCTGGGGAGAAAAGCGGATTCCTTCAAAATTCTCATTCTTGAAATACTCCGTGAGGATCTTTCCCGCTTTAACCGGGTTTTCCATACTCAGGGCTATGGAAGCTTCAATGGCTTTATCAGTAGGATTCTCCAGTGTCCAGTTAAACCTGCACACCGGGTAGTTGCTGGACTCGAAATCGAGGGGTACAATGGGATTCAATATTTGCATGGAAACTTTCAGCGGTATGTCCTCATCCTTAAACTGCCACTGAAGCCCGGGGTAGTTATTCACAAACTCCACTTCGGTCATCCTTGGCAGTCCCCATGCATAAACATGCGTGGCATCCCCGTATGGCGGCAATAATTCACGCTCCAGCAAGCTTACTTCAGGCGCTTGCCCCTGCTCTTTTACCCAGAGCGAAAAAAATGTTTTCTCCAGTCTTCGCTGCCGGTCGGGACGATTAAACACTTCCACATATTCAATGTTACCCCTTCCGCCTACCAGGATGTCGCCCGTGGCAATCCCACCCACCGGCACCAGGATGGTCTGCAGTTCCTGGCCCTGAAAGGCATTGTTTTCAACACACTGAGCACTCACGAATCCGGTCATGAAATGACAGGCAAAGCAAAACATTACTAATTTCTTCATCCGGTTAAAATTTAAAGTCAATGGTCAGATCCAACTCCCGATCGTTTCATGGTATCTGAACCCGATTGCGAAAATTACAACTATCCATTACAAAATACATATCTTCAACGAAATAAATCGGAACCAAACATTCAAACCCAGCTTAATATAATCCCAATGAAAAAAGCCGGCGGCATATTCTTAATCCTTGTTACGATTATACTCCCGTGTACTGCTAAAACAGTTTATATTGCACCGGATGGTTCCGGCGACGGATCGTCCAGGAGTACCCCCCTGGGTTCATTCTCCCAGGCCGTATCCAGGCTGAACCCGGGTGATACCTTACTACTACTCGATGGTGAATACCACCAGAAACTGGTAATGGAAAACATCCTGGGTACCCTTGAAAATCCAATCACCATCAAAGCTGAAAACGTTTGTGGAGCCTTTATAAACGCGGAACAGGAAAGGGATCATGCTGTAATCATAAACAAATGCTCCTACATCCATATAGACGGAATTAAAGCAGGTAATTCCACGCATGGCGTTTGGGAGGTCAATTATGGTCGAAATCTCCGATTCTCAAGGTGTCTTGGTTTTAATGCGGGATATCATGTGGCTCGCGATGGCGGCCTTGTTCAGAATACATATGCCGATAATTGTCACATTTTTGTAATCGCTTATTCTCATAATATCACATGTGTGGATATCTGGGCATGGGGAACAGGAAGATATGCTTTTGCCTACTTTCAAAGCAGCGATTGCGTTGTACGAAGGGGCGTATTTCGACCTGTGGATCCTGAAATAGGATATGGATATGACCGTTGTCCGCATTCCGGCTTCAATCTCTACGACTGCGACAATTCCCTGGCAGAAAATTGTATTGTGTTCGAAACCCGGATTCATCCCGAATCGACGCACGACTCCGGCAATCCATGGGGCCTGGTGCAGGGTGGCATGGTTTTCGACGATCATACAAATCCATCCGGTTATAATTATGTGTACGGTTGTTTTGACCTGGATAATGGCCAGTGGCGAACCGATGTGCCCCGATCCAATTCGGCAGTGCACCTGATGTCCAAATGGAGCGGCGAATTTGAAGATATTGTAATCTGGAATAATGCACATAACTATGGTTTTGTAGAAAACACGAGTGGTACAACAAAGCTTCCGGAGAGAGCCCTGATAGGCGCTCCGACAACCATCCGGCAAAACACAGTGGTCGACTATAATCTGAACCACCGTTACATCAATGGTAAATTGACCGATTTCGCCTTATGGCCATGGCCCTACGAAGATATTATCAAGGCAGAGTTTGGCATGGAAGAGACCATGACCGAATACGTAAGCAGAAACCTTGAAAATTATGTGCAAATAGAACCGGGTGCGTATATCCCGGTAAGCCATTTCGGGCTAAGTGAGACTTCCATTACCATGAAGTCGGATACCTCTGCCATGCTGGAAGCTACCTTTTATCCCGAAGATGCCACAAACAACCTGGTGATCTGGGAATCTGTGGACACAAGCATCATAAGGGTTGATCAGGAAGGGATTCTTACGGCCAGGGATACCGGAACCACTACCATAGTGGCTACATCCGTTGATGGTGGATTCAGGGCTGCCTGTTCCGTCTCCGTCATTCCTGAAGACACAAAACCCAGTCCACCCACGAACCTGGATACCATCAGTGTTTCATTTTCAACCTTTCGGTTAATCTGGAACGCTTCCACCGATAACGTGGGCGTGGATAGGTATGAAGTGTATGTAGATGGTGTATTAAAGAATAGCTTGACCGATACCCTTACGGATATTAAATATCTGAATTGCGAAACTACTTTCTCGGTTACGGTGAAAGCATTTGACACGATGGGAAACGCTTCCGATGAGAGCGAAGCGCTGGAAGTTACGACCAAAACCTGTCCCTCCACCGACATGCAAGATGCTCAGCTACGCCACCATAATTTGTTAATCTACCCACAACCCTCCAGCGAAACGATCCGGATTGAGTCATCCGGTTCTGAGATTGAATCTATTGAAATCCGAACCCTTTCAGGGACTACTGTTTATGCCGCATCTGTTCACAGTAAAAGCATCATGCTTGGCAAAGCATATGTCGGGCCCGGTCTAAATGTGCTGACCGCTGTTATTGACGGAAAAAAAGTCAACCGGCTCTTCATTTTCGAATAAAACCATGGTGCTGGTAAAATTGAAAATGCCTCAAGATAGCGACAAATTTCATGCCAGCCAGAACCGGCCCGGGGATGGTAATCTAACCCTCTGTTTCCTTACACTACGGCCGGTGTTTCACCTCCAGTGATTCGGCGCTTGCAATGTGTTCTTCGTGGGTAAGGATATCGAACTCCGCCAGAACATCCTTTACACGAACATCTGGCGAGAGGCTCTCAATGATACTCCACTCCTCTTCGTGGTAGTTTTTGATACGAATATCGCGTCCATATTTTTTTTCAATATCGGAAAACTTCAACCAGTAGGGCCATGTGTGCAGGAAAGCCTTTTCAAGGTTCACCGGTCCAATGGCCCAGTGTTTATTCCATTGACCCGTGTTGGCAACCTCTGTTCCATCAACATCACAAATCCTGGCCTGCCCTTTATTGGTGCTGCTAACCACGCAACATTTATTCAACCATGCCTTGGTATTCACCTGTTGCCCACCTCCAAATGCAGATACCCAGAATATGATCTCGGCACCTTTCCTGCGAAGAGCTTCCCAACCATCCTGCCAGTTTATATCAAAGCAGGTCTGCACGCCAATGATCCCAAAATCCGTTTCGAAAACAGGAGGGTCCAGTGGACCGGGCGTAATCCCTTTCCCGATCTCTCCCTCGGTGGGATGAATCTTCCAGTATTCACCCATTACCTTTCCTCCCCTGTCGATAACCACCGCTGAGTTATAATATCTTCCTTCATGGGTGGTATGGATCGGACAAATGATGTAGCAGCGATTTCGGGCAGCAAATTCGGCGAAAGGCTGAAGGATGGAATCTGCCTTGCCGGCCTCCTCCGAAACACTGACAGATCCCCTGTAATGTGCAGTGGGGAAAAGCTCAGGCAAAGAAATGATATCCGGCTTTTGATGGGCAATCCCTTCCATCATCGACAGGGTTTTCCTGGTCATCGCCTCCGGATTTTCATTTGCTAATCCATCCTGGCCAAAAGTTGCAATCCATACTTCCCTTGGAAGCCTGGGAGCCGTTCCGGCCAAAGAGGCCGGCTTACTGAAGACAGGCATCCTGGTGGCCGCACCCAACCCCAATACCGAGGTTGTCAGGAATGTCCTGCGTGATTGAGATCTCATAAAGCTAAATCTCAGAAAAATACAGTCAAAAAACAAAGTTGAAGCAAAATTTATAAGGAAAATGATTCATCATGGCATCTGTCAAGGTTTAATTCGGCCCAATAAAACCACTTATTTACCAATTGGGATATGAATAATTACACCTTCCCTACGTACTGAAATGCCCTCACAACTCCCTGGATTCGAACACATTCATAAACACGGCAAATCCAGATCCAACAACTGCGAATTCAATTCAAAAAATTTCTTTAATTAAAACTGAATTAGTTTGGATTGAAAGAACCGAGATCCATGATCGTAAAACATCTCGGAAAGACGCAACCATACACATCACACTTACATCTTAAAACAAAAAACATTAACCATGGGAAATGTAAAGATGATATTAGCATTTGGGCTGGTATGTTCGCTGTTGTTACCTTCCTGTGAAAAAGACCCTGATACAGGGTTTCAGGACCCTGCATTTAAGTTGGAGTTTTTAAGTGGCACGGTAATAACAGAAAACGATTTGTTGTATTACGATGCTTCTTCACATCTGTTTCATTTAAAGAGTGAATTAGA
The DNA here is from genome assembly GCA_964601975.1 of uncultured Bacteroides sp. Classification (GTDB taxonomy): domain Bacteria; phylum Bacteroidota; class Bacteroidia; order Bacteroidales. The sequence continues at coordinate 58 of CAZRPW010000095.1, read as the reverse complement.
CGCAAAATCCTTGTCAGACTTTTCTGTAACGATTTATGGCGATACTATTTATCAAGGT
>CAZRPW010000094.1:0-17523 GCA_964601975.1 uncultured Bacteroides sp. | reverse complement strand
AACGGACGATGATAGGGCCGATGGAAAGACTGTGATGATCACGGGGGCCAACTCGGGACTGGGCTTTGCCCTGGCGGTTGAATTTGCCCGTCGCGGAGCCAGGGTGATCATGGCCTGTCGAAGTGCGATCCCGGAGGCAGGGGAGAGGGCCCGGAAGTTTTCCGGTTCGGATCATATTGAGATGCGTTTCGTGGATCTCAGCAAAATCGAAACCATTCATGCATTTGTGCAGTCACTTGCAAAGGAGGGCATTGTCCTGGATGTTTGCATCCTGAATGCAGCCGTTGCCCTGCCTGGTCCGCGTAAAACAGATACAGGGCAGGATGAATTCTTCCAGGCCAACTACCTCTCCAATGTGACACTTACCCTGGATCTGATCCAAAATGGCGTGCTCAAATTGAATGAAAAAGGCGAGCCTCCCAGGCTGATCGTCATTTCCAGTGACTCGCACCAGGGAGCCAGCTATATTGATTATAATGAATTCGGACGCTATTTTGAATACGGTGTGTCCAAAGCCATCTCCAACTACAGCTATTTCAAGCTGGTCCTGAACACCTACGCCACCGAGTTATCAAAACGGGTCAATAAGGATGGGGTGAAGCTCAGTATTCATTTAATCTGTCCCGGACCTGTACATTCCAATATCGTGAAAGAAGCACCCTGGCTTTTGCGAACGGTTCTGAAGGGAGTTTTCCGCATCGTTTTTCGTTCACCTGCCAGGGCTGCCTTGCCAGTCGTTTATATGGCGCTTTCAAAGGACTATGCCGGAAGCACGAATGAATATCTTCATATGTTCAATCCCAAGAAAATGGACCCCAAAGTGTATGAGCCAAAAGAAGGCCAAAAACTCTGGGAGCAGTCCATGAAACTCCTGAAAGATATTGATCCGGCTTTCCGGGAGTACAATTAGTTTACTACAAGCTTAATATTAAGCGTGAAAACATCATCAATGGCCTTGTCGCCAAGGTTATCGAAGAAGGAGTTTGAGCCATACCTGACATCAAATTTCGAGCGGTCAATTTCAACTTTGGCAGTATAAGTACTTCCGGCTTTAAGCACATCGAAGGAGATGCTTTCTTTTTTTCCTTTGATGGTGATATCGCCTGTAAGTGTAGCCGTTCCATTCACGAATTTCGTTCCTTTTGTAATCACAAAAGTAGCTGTAGGATAGGTTTCAACTCCAAAAAAGTCGTCTGATTTCAAATGGCCTATCAATTTTTGTTTAGTGCCTTCGTCTTTAAGATCGGTATTGGTAATGCTTGTCATATCCACTACAAAATTACCTGCAACAATTTGATCCCCTTTTAAGTCAAGAGATCCGCTCTTTAACCGGATGTGGCCGTCGTGCTGACCTCCAATTTTCTTGCCCAACCATTCAATACTCGATTTTTCTGTATTTATGGTAGCTTTCTGCGCAAATATGGTTGAGCCGGACAGCATGATCGTCAATGCTAAGATTAAGTTCTTTGTTTTCATTTCTTTATTGTTTTTGTTTATTCTGTACTTAACAACAATTGTTGTAAACAAATGTTCGAAGAATTTTTTTTATGCCCTTATTTTGTGCAAAATCCTTCTGAGTTCGGCCGCTTCTTCTTCAGTGATTTGGTTTTCAAAGTAGTCTCCAAGAGCATGCTTTGCCGAAAGATGTGCTTTCTCAAATAGCATTCTACCACTGTCTGTGAGCGAGATATCGATCTTCCGGCGGTTTATCGGGCAGGTTTCTCTTCTTACTAATCCCTTTTTTACAAGGCGGTCTACAAGGCGGGTGATATCCGGATTATTGACTAAAATCTTCTTTTTTAAATCGTTTGCAGATACGGGCTCAGGATCATATTCATGCAAAATATACAGGGTGTTGAGTTGGGCATGTGTAAGGTCAAAGGGTTTTAAAGCCTTTTTCATTCTATCATCGATCCAGCTTCCCGTTTTCAGCAAATTAAAATAAGCGATAGCATGTATGGACTCAGAATCTTTCATGGTCAAGGTTTGACTTTTATAACGACTGTAAACAACATTTGTTTACAACGACATAACAATTGGCTTATTTTGCAGCGAAGTCCAGGATATTAAAGTCTTTTACTGAGGGCGTATGATTCAAAAACGATAATCCCAATACTTCTACCACATTAGCTTCACCGGTCCGCTAATCCCACCATCCTTCAGAGGCATCCCGGGTTTCGGCAACTGGTGCATGGGCGAGGTGGTCCACAGGTCTTTTAATTCCCCGTATTTTTCCCGTTCATAAATGATCTTATTCCTATAACTGTTGCCCACATTTACTTCCAGTGTATTGGCGCCAGATTTGACCAAAGAGGTGACCTGGAACCGATGGTTGGGGAAAACAGCAGCTCCAAGCAGTTGATCATTTAATATAACTTCATAAGCATCATCTGTTTTTCCAAGGCTCAGAAAGAGTATGTCTTTATTTGCGATGCTGTCGTGCAGATCAAAATGGATGGTGTAGGTAGTTTTTCCCGAATAGTATTTAATATCCGGATCTTCAAAGTCCTGATAGGGTTTAAAGCCAGTGATGGTCACCGGAGCTTTGTCGGGCAGATCCTGAAAAGAAATTGTCCCGGAGAAGTCGGCAAGCGTCCATGATACCTTTGGTTTTCCATAAATGGGAAGAGAGGGGTCTTCTGATTGGCCAAAGAGAAAAAACAGGGACCCTTTGGGAGGGAAGGTTACCGATATGCTGGTTGTCTCTTCTGTGACTTTAAAAGCTGCGGCATTGCTGACGGTCCCATACTGAGGATTCCAGATCTGCGGTGTGCTTCCGGTGGCGCGAAAGAAACATTGACGTGTGACCTCCCTGTCCTCCTGGTTAACAACGAACCAGAGATCATTTTCCCCGATCTTCTTATGGATCCAGAGTAAGGGGTGCGCTTCCATATCGTCTGTGGCAAAGTCGGGCTGCAGCGCTTCTTTTACAAAAACTTCATCAAGGGAATGGCCTCCATAGACCCTTCCTTTACCAAAGGTATGAAGGTGTTTTCCTGACCCATCATCTGCTCCCCAGAGCTTATCAGCAAGGACCGCCAGTGCCGAGTCATTCTCTTTTGCATTGAGCATGGATAAGGTGTGGGTAGGTTTGGGTCCAGTAACAATGGCTCCTTCTTTTACCAATTTTGCAATTTGCTGCAAAGTAGATAGTTCCATTCCCTTATCGTCGGGAAGCAGCAGTAGCCGGTAGCTGATGCCGTTATCGAGTTGGATCCATCCATCTTTCACCTTTGCGTGATGAAGTAAGATATCGGAATTACATTTCTGCATCGTAAAACCATCCGGTAGCTCTTGCTCCCAGGCAGGACTCCACAAGTCGTAAATCCGGTCTCCTGTGAAGCATAGCAAATCGGCATTTGTAGTACCCTGTTGAAGCATATATTGCACCCGGGCGTGGTAGTTAAACCATTGTGAAGTATAATCCCACCAGGGATTGTGACGGTTAAAGGTCTGGCCAAAAGGCCCCAATGTAGTCCCGGGCTTGCGACCATCGGGTTGGTGCACATAGCTGTGTAATACCATCTCATTCACTCCGCTGCAGAATGCCCTGTCTCCAAATAATTTCAGATCCCAGGGAGATTCACTGTAATTTGCGTACCCTGTATAGGCTTCGGCCGGAACGATCTGCTTTCCATAAAGATTTGCGGCCTGCATGGGTAAATCGGAGGTGGCACGTGACACCGGGCTATAGTTGATCAGTCCGCTTTCCGGTTCCAATCCGGCCCAGAATTCGAACATCGGAACGTCTACATATTTATTTGTTTTGAGGACATCGAGCGGAGGATAACCGGTTCCTCCATAGATCACCTCTGCATGGGAAGCTACCCCGAGGCGGTGACAGAGTGTATTGAAATGTTCAAAATAGTTGTGTTCGATCAGGTCTGAAATTGTCTGACGATAGTCCTGCAGAAACCTTTCGGTCTCTTCCTGACCTTCGACAACCTCACCCGCAATTACAGGGAGCCAGGGGATTATGCTGTAACCCCGCCGTTGTTGAAATTCGGCTGGAAAATTACCGGTCCAGTTCTGGTAATTGCATTCCCAGCTATCAACAAAAAGGTACTCAAAAGTATTTCCTGTAAAAACACCAGCCTCGGCTGCCAGTTTAGCGGAAAATTGACTGAAATGAAAATTTAGGGCCGCAGTATCCATTTTATCGCATTCAAGTCCACGACCTGCATTTGTGGCAGGACCGTTGACCGCTCCGGTGCTTGTATAGCCAATCCTTAGAATATTCCAGTTTCCGGCAGGGGCTTTCCAGGTCAGGATTCCGTCGGGCGTGATGTTTGAGGAAAGATCCATAATTTCTGCCGGAGAAACCTGGCCGTTGGACGGGTCTCCGATCGTAAAAATGTCCTTCAGGTCTCCTGCTTTGGTGCTTGCTATTTTTTCGAGGTGATGAGGGATATCGGTGGCGTACCGAGCTTGTTCATCTGCTGCCAGAAGCTCGAGTTCTGAAATTCCAAATGCATTAAATCGTTCATTGTCTGTATAATTGCTGATTGTGACCCTGAATTTATCGGCAGTAATGGTTGGAAAAGGGAAAAGAGTGGTCTCATTGATAATGGGTCGATCCATTACAGCTATTTTCTTAAAAGCAGCATTACCCGTAGCCGCCTCCAGTGTAATTTTACAAGTTATATTTTTCAGGTTTCCCCACTGAAAACTTATTCTCGGATGGAATGCAAATTTCGAAACAGTAATGGGAGTGGAACAAGTTATAGTTATGGTGGACGGTTTGGTAATCCTGATCATACTGAAGGGGTCACCATCGAAAAGAACCTTATCTATGGGGGATGCATCTACCTCAAAAACGGGGGCGCATGCACCAAAGGAATTCCTTTTTTGCCTGGCAGGATAAGCCAGTACAGCAATATCTTCGTAATAGTCGCTGTTTCCATGGGGTTCAGGAAGTTTCAGGGAAACTTCCTGATCACCCTGGACCTGGCTCTTGCTCCAGACACACTGCTTCATCGATTGCTCAGGTGTAATCCATGGTCCGCCGCTCGTGCTCCATCCGTCACAGTTATGTATACCAATGGTGATTCCCAATCGGTTCGCCTCTTCCAGCGCCCACCTGAACATCTCAAACCATTCAGGTGTGTTGAAAATTACAGGTTTGATACCCAGGTCTTTTTCCTTGAAGAGACTAATGTTCAGGATGGTGGCTGTTGCAATCCCTTCGCGTTTCATAGCTTCGAGATCGGATGTAATCCCCTCCCGGGTAATGGCATTATCTATCCAGTGCCACCAGGTGTGGATGGCAAATGTTGAATCGGGTTGCTGCAAAACCTGAGGGTCAGGTGCCTGCTCATTTTTAAGGGTACAGGCTGTTGCTGTAGAAAAAAGAATAAAACAGAAAAGGAAGTTTCGGAGGTGATGATTGTTTTTCATAGAAGATCATTGTTGAGATTGGCTGGGTAATTTATAAAATATTTCGCGTTTTGGCAGATGCCATTGAAGGTGAGAAAGATAAATAGTGACGAATCTTCAAGCAATTGTATTAAATACTCACGAAAAACTAATGGTATATTTGTTGATATGTCTGCATGTGAATATGTGAGCCTTCGATTCTCAGTGGGTTCAGGGGACTACCGTTTTAGCTGGGCGCAGAGAGTTCAAACCAATTAATAAATATTGCTTATGAAATTCTTTTTTGTAAAAACCATTACAGTTTGTATTCTGCTTGTACTTTCTCTAAGCTCCTTTGCTCAGGGACTGCCAGAACAATACCGTGAAGAATTCCCACTTTCCTTCCCCATCAGATTAGAACAGCGTTTAGAAATCAAAGATTACATCGATATACTTACCCGGGAAAACGCAGAGAAATCGAATGCTATGTTTTTGCCCGACTTCAGTAGTGTCGAAGCGTATAGTAGCTCCTTGCCCCCTTATAGAGATATGCTGGGAGATTATTTTGGCTATCCTCCATCAAAGGCGAAAAGCGGACATATATCCAAATTTTTGAAGGTGGGGGAAGATCAGTACTCGGACATTTACAGGGTTTGGATTGAGGTAATGGAAGGAGTTCATGCCTATGGGCTTTATTTACTTCCTAAGAATCTGAAGGGGAAGGCTCCTATGCTTGTCGCCATTCATGGGGGAGGAGGTAATCCCGAGGCCATTGTTGGCTTAGATACCCGGGTCAATTATCATATGTTTGGACATGAAGCAGTCAAAAGAGGATATATAGTCTGGGCCCCGGCGCTTATAATGTACAGTAATTATAGTGGCGATACCATAGTGCCGGGCGCTGAACGGGCCACAATGGATGCGCAACTTAAGTTTTTGGGACAAAGTATGATTGGGGTGGAGATTCATAAGATTATTGAGAGCACTAAAACCTTGATGGAGGAACGGGAAGAGATAGATTCTGAGCGTGTTGGAATGACCGGCCTTTCATGGGGGGGATTTTACACAATTTATACCACAGCCTTATGCCCCTTTATTAAGGCAGCTGCGCCCTCGGGATATCAAAGGGATAGTGAGTCCGATTTGATGACTTTATCGAAAGACTACAGGGGCATGGCGAATTATCAGGCCATTGGATTGATTTGTCCGCGTCCATGTATGGTTCAGATGGGTATTGAGGATGGAGTATTCGATTTCGAAGGAGCAAAAAAAGAGGCGCTCAAGGCTGCTGAAATTTATGAAAAACTGGAGGTGGGGCAAAATTTCATTTTCCAGGATCATCCGGGTGGGCACGAATACAACAACGAGCAATTGTTTGCCTTTTTCAAAGAGTATTTATAAAGGTTTTTTATTTGCGGCTCTTCTCACTCATACGCTTATGGCGCATGGTTCGAATTTCCTCAAATAAAAAATCCCTCCACAAAAAATGTGAAGGGACTTTCACTTGTTATGCGGAGGAAGAGGGATTAGTTCCTGATCCCGGAGGGGGAGGCCCTGCAGATCAATGCAAAACCAATACTCACTTCGTTCGCATTGTGTTTTTATTTGTCGCTTCCCTTACTCATACACCTATGGCGCATGGTTCGGGAAGGACAAATAAAAACCCGAACACTTGCGTGCCCGGGTTTTGCAATGATCTGCGGAGGAAGAGGGATTCGAACCCCCGGTACCTTGCGGTACAACGGTTTTCAAGACCGCCGCATTCGACCACTCTGCCATTCCTCCGGGCGCAAAAGTAGTAAAAATTTGGGATTGGGAAATAGGGGGTGGGAAAATTTGTTGCCGGGGCCTCATTTGGCGCTGGCTACGTTTTCAGGAGTAAAATGTGGCGTGTTTGGCGTGTGTTTTAAGAGGCGTTTGAGAGGGGGATCGGGGAAGTCAGTAATAGCGGACTTTTCCGGGGCTTAATTCGAAAAGTGCAGATGAAATGCCCGTAGGGTTGTTTTTTGGACCGAATTGGGTGAGTGAAGGGGGTGGTTATCACCAAAAACCTAGCATTTATCAACATTTCAGCGTTTTTTTTTGGACGGAACCTTGGTCAGGTAACAGAAAAAATTATATTTGTATTGGAATTTTAAAATTGGAAAAACATTTACTAACCCTTAAATTCATTTTATTATGAACAAAGCACAATTAATAGATGCAATCGCTGCAGAAGCTGATCTTACAAAAGCTGATGCTAAAAAAGCTCTTGATGCATTTATCGCCGTTACTACTGGCGCATTGAAAAAAGGTGACCGTGTCGCTCTCGTTGGATTTGGTTCTTTCTCAGTTTCCGAGCGTGGTGCAAGGACTGGCCGCAACCCACAAACTGGTGCAGAAATTAAGATTGCTGCCAAAAAGGTTGTTAAATTCAAAGCAGGCAGCGAACTTGGTGACGCTGTAAAATAAAAAATATTTGAACTGTATTTTTTAAAGGGGGGCGCTTGCCCCCTTTTTTTGTGTTTTTTGGAGTTTTTTTATGTTTGTATCATGGATCCATTGCTTCATGACTTATTAGAACATATGTCTGGTTTTGTGACCGAAAACAGGTTGGAATTGTTTCACCGGATTCTGGATGATCGGACCCGCTATATTACAGTCCTGTTGGAAGACGTCTACCAGGCACAGAATGCCAGCGCAGTGCTTCGGACCTGCGATTGTGTGGGAGTTCAGGATGTGCATATTGTGGAGGAGATCAACGCATATGAAATTAATCCCGATGTTTCGGTGGGCTCAAATTTGTGGCTCAGCCTACACCACTATAATAGTGGGCGCCCTGCAACACGGGAGGCTTATATGCGGAAGCCGGATCCGGCAGGAGGGGAGTATATTGTGAAGGCGATTCAGGCACTTAGAAAGGATGGCTACCGGATAGTTGCAACTTCGCCTCATAAAGGGGGGATTACTCCTGATAACTTTGACCTGGAGAAGGGGAAGGCGGCTTTTATGTTTGGAACAGAGCAGGAGGGATTATCCGAGAAAGCTCTTAGAATGGCAGATGAGTTTATCCAGATTCCCATGGTGGGATTTACAGAGAGTTTTAACATTTCTGTATCGGCTGCGCTTATTCTGTATACCCTCCGGAAACGGCTCGAGCACTCTGATATTCATTGGAGAATCGGGGAGGAGGAGAAGGCGCTGATACTGAGGGATTGGCTCAGGGGGAGTATTAAACTTGGAAAACAAATAGAAAAGAAGTTTCTGAGGGAGCATTAAAACACTTTTTAACATGGTTTTAGGTGTAGTGTTGCATAATTGTTTACCTTTGATTAACGGGTCTATTCTATTGATAAGGCTATAACTTTGAATGATTAAATACCTTTTGCGATGAATTGCATGATCATAGATGATGATACCCTGTCCCGTAGGATAATAGAAGAATTTATCCAGAAGACCGACGGGCTGGATTTGATATCATCGAGCGGTGATCCAGTCGAGGGTATAAACATCCTGAAGAAGCGGGATGATATACAACTCATCTTCCTGGATATAGAAATGCCCGAAATGACGGGTATCGAGTTACTTAATACATTGAAGAAGCCCCCTCAGGTGATCATCGTATCTTCTAAGGGAAAGTACGCTGTAGACTCTTATGAATACGATGTTACCGACTATCTGCTAAAACCTGTTGACTATGGCCGTTTTTACAGGGCGGTTGCCAAGGCATTTGCACGTTTTGAGCAGATGAATGCCGAGCAGCTGGGTAAGGATGAGATCTTTATTAAGAAGAATGCCACCCTGGTGAAGCTTAAGTACGACGACATTCTCTGGGTTGAGGCCCTTGAAAATTATGTAATCTTCAACACTTTCACTGAAAAGTATACAATTCACTTCACCATGAAGGCCATTGAGCAGAAGCTGCCCAGCGCCAAGTTTACGCGGGTTCACCGTTCCTACATAGTGAATACCAGCTGTATCAATGTGATCGAGGATAATTCAGTGATCATCGAGGTTGAGGATGGGAATAAGTCAATCCCCATTGGCAAGTCCTACAAGGAGAAGCTGATGAACGACATCAATCTGATCATCAAGTAAACATCCATGGTTTCGAATCGACAGTTGTTTCTGCGGCATGTGGCGCAGACGTCCGACTCGTCCCTGACATTTGAGGTTGAAAGGGCCGAAGGAATCTACTTTTATGATACTTCAGGCAAGGCTTATATTGACCTGGTTTCGGGAGTTTCTGTATCTGCCCTGGGGCACGGTCATCCTGCTGTGGTTGAGGCAGTGAAGAGGCAGGCCGAGAGCTATATGCATACGATGGTCTATGGGGAGTTTGTACAGTCGCCCCAGGTGGCTTACGCCGAGTGGCTCAGTGAACGCTTGCCGGCTCCCCTGGATAATGTATTTTTTGTAAACTCGGGCAGTGAGGCGATAGACGGAGCCATGAAGCTGGCCAAACGATATACCGGGCGAGGAGAGTTCCGTGCCTTTGAAAAAGCCTACCACGGCGGTACCCACGGTGCCCTGAGCATCCTGGGAGACCCGAAATTCCGGTCCGGATCACTGCCGCTTCTGCCAGGCATCAAACACCTTCGATTTAATTGTTTGGAAGACCTTGAGCTGATCGATGCGTCTGTAGCAGGGGTGGTGGTAGAGCCCATCCAGGCTGAGGCGGGGATTATTGAGCCCGAACAGCACTTTCTAAGGAAGGTGCGGGAGCGTTGCAATGAGGTGGGTGCCTTGCTGATCCTGGATGAGATTCAGACGGGAATGGGAAGGACCGGTAAATTGCTCGCATCGGAGCACTACGGGGTAGTTCCTGATATCCTCTGCCTGGCAAAGAGTTTTGGCGGGGGGATGCCACTGGGAGCTTTTCTTGCATCCAAGGAAGTGATGAGCAAGCTGACCTTCGATCCGCCGCTGGGGCACATTACTACTTTTGGGGGTCACCCGGTGTGCTGTGCAGCCGGATTGGCAGCACAGCAGGTGGTGGAACAGGAGGGGCTTATGGCCCGCGCGCTTGAGATGGAACAGCGCTACCGCACAGGTTTAAAGCACGATCTTATTGAAGGCATCCGGGGAAAGGGATTGTTCCTTGCGGTGGTGCTTAAAGAAGGTGTGGATGTGGCCGCATTCATATCCAAGGCCTTTGAAAACGGACTTGTAATCGACCAGTTTCTATTTTCATCCAACGCCTTCCGGATTGCGCCACCGCTCATAATTAATGAGGATGAGGTGGACAAGTCTATAAGGCTTGTTCTGGAGACACTGGATTATATGCACTTTTAGAATGATTGTTATTTCGACCCGATGAGCAGGATAGTTTTCATACTTGTTTTTTTCACACTTTCAGGACAGCTAAAGGCTCAGGATGCTGAATTCCTGGAGCTTCATAAGGCTGAAGGCCAGATGGAGGCTCTGTTCCAGGAATTGTATTCAGACACGGTGGCGGATTTAGAACCGATTTTATTGGAGCTGAATGTACTGGTTCCTGATATTTTGAGCATGCCCGGGGCCATGGACTATCCATGGGACAGGCTGAGCCGGATTGGGGTGCGGACCTCGGAGGATGGACGGATCAGGATTTTTACCTGGCATGTGAAGGATGCTCCGGATACCTATCGTTACTTTGGATTCATCCAGGTGGAGCAGAAGCGGGACAGGATAGGAGTCTTTGAGCTGAGGGACAATTTCAGGCCTCAGCGAGGGCTCTATATTTTCGATCAGAGCGTGGATGACTGGATTGGGAAGCTCTATTATGGGATCGTTACGAAAGAAGTGAAACGGAAGACTTATTACACCTTGCTGGGACTGGATTACAATAATGCGTACTCAAATATTAAATCGGTAGAGGTTCTGAGCATTCAACGTAATAAACCCCGGTTTGAGAAGGCGATATTTTCTAACGGGAATCAACTTGTAGATCGCGTGGTGCTCGAGTATTCCAACCAGGTAGGCATATCGGTTCGATACGACAGCAGCCTCGATTTGATTACCTTCGATCATCTTGTGCCCATCAGTCCCGTCTACAAGAATAACTTCGAATTTTATGGTCCGGACGGCTCTTTTGACGGACTTCGCTTCGAGGATGATACCTGGATCCTGACGGAAGACATCGATGCCAGGCTGCAATACTGACGTATTGTCAGATTTTCCTCATTGGCATATCATTTGACTACATCCTGCCAGATATTAAAACATTAAAACAGTTGAACGATGACTACAGGTAAGATTAATGTTACCACGGAGAACATTTTCCCCATAATTAAAAAATTCCTTTACTCGGATCACGAGATATTCTTGCGGGAGCTTATTTCCAACGCGGTTGATGCCACCCAGAAACTGAAAACGCTTGCTTCGGTGGGTGAGTATAAGGGCGAACTTGGAGATACGACCGTCAGGGTTGCAGTGGATAAGAAGAAGAAGACACTCACCGTATCGGATGCGGGTATTGGTATGGATGCTGAAGAAGTTGAGAAGTACATTAACCAGATTGCATTCTCCAGTGCGGAGGATTTCCTGGAGAAGTACAAGACCGACAGCAATGCGATTATCGGACACTTCGGACTTGGATTTTATTCTGCCTTCATGGTTTCTGACAAAGTGGATATCAAGACCCTGTCGTGGAAGGACGATGCTAAGGCCATGGCCTGGAGCTGTGACGGAAGCCCCGAGTATTCGCTCGAAGAGACGAAGAAAAAGGGGAGAGGTACCGAGATTACTCTGCATATTGATGAGGACAGCAAGGAGTTCCTGGAGGAGAGCAAGATTAACGAGCTGCTCGAGAAGTATTGCAAATTCCTGCCCGTAGAGATTGCCTTCGGTAATGAAAAGGAGTGGAAAGACGGCAAAGAGGTGGAGACCGATAAGCCGAACATCATCAATGATACAAAACCGCTGTGGACCCTTCCTCCGGCCGAGGCTAAAGATGAGGATTACGCAGCTTTCTATCGCAAGCTTTATCCGCTGCAAGCGGAAGATCCCCTTTTCAACATCCACCTGAATGTGGATTACCCCTTTACGCTAACGGGGATTCTTTATTTCCCGCGCATTAAGAACAACATTGAGATCCAGAAAAACAAGATACAGCTATACAGCAACCAGGTTTTTGTAACCGACTCGGTTGAAGGGATTGTACCCGAGTTTCTGACCCTGTTGCACGGGGTGCTGGATTCGCCAGATATTCCCCTGAACGTCTCAAGGAGTTACCTGCAGAGCGACAGCAATGTGAAGAAGATTTCTTCGCACATTACCAAGAAGGTGGCCGACCGCCTGGAGGAGATTTTCAAAAATGACCGTGCGCAGTTCGAGAAAAAATGGGACGACCTGAAGCTCTTTATGGAGTATGGGATGTTGTCGGACGATAAATTCTACGAGCGGGCCGAAAAATTTGTGCTGCTGAAGAATGTCGATGGCAAGTACTTCACCCTTGAAGAGTACGAGGCACTGATCAAGGAGAACCAGACTGATAAGAACAAGTCGCTGGTTTACCTCTATGCCACCGATCGTGACGAGCAGTATAGCTACATCGAGGCTGCCAAGGCCAGGGGCTATGACGTGCTGCTGATGGACGGACAGCTGGATACTCACTTTGTGAACTTGCTCGAGCCGAAGCTAAAGGAGTCAAGGTTTGCACGGGTCGACTCTGAGATTGTTGATAAGCTGATTGATAAGGATGAGGTACGTGAGTCAAAACTTACTGCCGATCAGCAGTCCGACCTTACCCCGGTGTTCCAGGCCCACCTGCCCGGAAAGGAGATGAGCTATTTTGTAAGCTACGAATCGCTTGCTGAAGATGACAGGCCGGTAATGATCACCCAGAGCGAATTCATGCGCCGCATGAAGGACATGCAGGAGATGAGCGGACAGGCATCCATGTACGGAAACCTGCCTGATTCTTACAACCTGGTTGTGAATGCCAACCATCCCCTGGTGACGAAGATTGCCGAGGGAACCGAGAAGAAGCTTGGGAAGAAACTGGAAGCGCTTCGCGCCGAGAAAGCCAGTCTCTCGGAAGAGCAGCAACTGCTCGAGAAAGCCAAGGAGGGCAAAAAGGAGGAAGAGATTCCCCAGAGCGAGAAAGACCAGATGGAAGCGGTCAACAAGAAGCTGAGCGAGCTGGAAGACCAGCGCATCGAGATACTTAAAAAGCATGGCTCGGGTCAGAAGCTTGTGAAGCAGCTGATCGACCTTGCCCTGCTGGCCAACAACCAGCTCACCGGAGAAGCACTTGCTGCCTTTGTGAAACGTAGCGTTGATCTGATTAAGTAAGGTTCATGTAGTTACTATAGAGCCATATATGCATTAGAACATCCCCTGTTCCGCCTTTGCGGAGCAGGGGATGTTTATTTTATGGCACGATCGTTGTGCCTTTTGGGGTGACATATAAACCCAACTAAAACCCTCATATTATGAAACATATTTTGATCGTGTTCGCAGTTGCTGTGCTTTGTTTCCCATGTCTTGCGCAGACGGAAGGTGCTCCTTCTCCAAAGCTCAATGAAATCAATTTCGGATACATTAATGTCTTCAATCTTTCCAGCTCTGACCTGAATGTCGGGCTTGGATACAAGCGCTCTGGTGAGAGGGGGGCCATCCGTCTTGGCACCTCTTTTTTCTTCAGTGTATATAATTCCGGCGGGAGTACTGGAGGCGAAAATAGCGATGGAGGCTTTGGCCTTACCCCGCATCTTGGATATGAGTTTCATCATAGTATAAATCGTCTGAGGCTCTATTATGGTGCAGATTTAGTGAGTTCTGTGTACAGGCAAAAAAGGGAGAATACTTCTGTTGATGGCGAAATTTTTGATTATAGAAAGACTGAACAGTATTCGCTTGGATTACGTCCACTGGTGGGATTAACTTTTTTTCTTAATCCTTCCATTTCATTATCCACCGAGGCGGGAATCCTGTTTGGATGGATGATGGACAGGACATCAGATGAGGATGGATTAGTGAGCAAATCCACTAGCCTGAATAGCTCTGCGGGTTCTCTTGGGATTGTATCTGTGAATATTCACTTTTAAATCCGGAGCCATGAAAAGACGTAAAGAAAAGGTCTTCACGACCCTGCTGATATTAATGATGACAGGGGGTTGGGTTTTTGCCCAGGATGCCCCTGCACCTGATAAACGGAAGCACGAAATAGGTGTCGGAACATTGCTTCCCGCAGGCTCCGGAGGGAGTAGTTTTCTCAATTTCTCTTACAAGTATCATTTTACCAGGGGTGCTCTGCGCACGAGTATACTCCTGAATATGGGAAAGTCAACGAACTTTTATGATCCGGAGTATTATATCCGAAAGGATCAGCTTCTTGGTGCTTTCCTGGGCTATGAGCATTTCAAGGATTTTGGACGATTCAGGTTTAGCTATGGAGGGGATCTGGGTTGCTTCTGGGAACGGAGTGTTTCTGGTTACGTGCCAGAACCTGGAATGCAATTAGATGCTGAAGCGGAGCATTCATGGTCCTTTGGCCTGCGTCCTTTTTTGGGAATTGCTTTTAGGATTGTGCCAGGGCTTTCAGTGAGCCTAGAATCCCAGGCGTTTTTTATGTACAGGCTTCCAAATGGATTTGAAAATGGAGGGGAGAATAGTCATTCTTATGAATTGGGTATGATGCCTTTGGGATTGTTGTCCCTGAACTACCATTTTTAGTTGCCTTTGAGAAAGGATCTGTTGTTTCGGGATGCGGTATTCTATAATGGAGATACGCCATTATTTCCTCCGGACTTAGTGAAGTTGCTTGCTTTTCCATCTCAGGGAATTACGGCCTCTGCAGAGGTGATTTGTTTTAGAGAAACAGGGTTTTTACCTCCTGCTTGAGGAAGTTGACAGCCACCTGGGTGGGGGGGGTATTCAGCTCAGAAAGGCGCTCCAGGATGAGTTTGGCAAATGTGGATCCGGGGGCATCGGGCTTCACTTCTTTGACGGTGTCGTTGATCAGGTTGATCACCTGGCTTTTTGCAGCTTTCATCTTTTCCCAGGCTTCGGAACTCATATAGGTTTGCTGGGCAATGTTATGGTCAAATTCGGTGGTGATGGCAGTCAGCAGTTCCTGCAGCAGCTGCCGGGTTGTAAAGTCATTTCGACTCAACCTTAATACCATGGATTCGGGTGATATGCGTTCCAGCAGTAGGATGCTACGCTCGTAAGCCTGGAGGCGGACCGGCAGAATTTCGTCGGAAATGTGCATGTTGAATTCGGCTTTCCGGCGCTGATCTTCATTTTTTGCCCAGGTACGCATCATGACCCAAACGGTGAAGAAAACAATGAGTGCAGGCACTGTGTACTTTAAGATTTCAAGCAAAACGTCCATGTTGATCTTTTTTTGAAACTTGAGCTACACAAAATTAACGTAAATTATCACGAAAAGCGTATTTTTGTGTCTGAAATACAAATGTCCACAAACTAAATTTAACCTAATGGAACAACTTTCAGCAAGAATCAATTCCTTGTCGCCTTCAGCTACAATTGCTATGAATCAAAAAGGACGTGAATTGAAGGATAAAGGGGTTGATGTGATCAACCTGAGTGTGGGGGAACCCGATTTTATGACTCCCGACCATATCAAGGAGGCTGCAAAGAAAGCCATCGACGGTCCCTGGCATCACTATGCACCTGTGGCTGGCTATCCTGATCTTCTGAAAGCGATTGTTGAGAAATTTAAACGGGAAAACAACCTGGATTATAAGCCCTCCAATATTATCGTTAGCGCAGGAGCCAAGCACTCCCTGGCAAACGCCATGTTATGCCTGATTAATCCGGGTGATGAGGTGATCGTACCCGCTCCTTACTGGGTGAGTTATGCCGAACAGGTAAAGCTTGCTGAGGGGGTGAATGTATTCCTGGACACTACTGTTGAGGGTGAATTCAAGATTTCTGCAGCCCAGCTGGAAGCGGCCATTACTCCCAAAACCAAAGCACTGCTGCTCTGTTCACCTTCCAACCCCACAGGAAGTGTTTATACAAAAGAGGAGCTGGCCGAACTCTCCGCAGTAATTGCCAAACATCCGGGAATCTATGTGATTGCTGATGAGATTTATGAGCATATTAATTTTGTAGGTGGACACGAGTCCATCGCCCAGTTTGATGAGATCAAGGATCAATGTGTGATCATCAACGGGGTTTCTAAGGGTTATGCAATGACAGGCTGGCGGATTGGTTATATGGCCGCACCGGAATGGATTGTAAAGGCCTGTGCAAAGCTGCAGGGACAAATGACCTCGGGTGCCTGCTCCATTGCCATGCGTGCTGCACTTGAGGCGCTGACCGGAGATCAGAGCTGCGTAGGAGAAATGAGGGATGCCTTCCTTCGTCGGCGCGACCTGATACTGGGGCATGTAAACAGCATCGAGGGTGTGAAGTGTGCTACCCCTGGTGGAGCCTTTTATGTATTCCCCGACCTGAGTGCTTACATTGGCAAATCTGCTGATGGACGGAAGATTGTAACTGACATGGACCTCTGCATCTACCTCCTGGAAGTAGGGCACATTGCCACGGTACCCGGATCGGCATTTGGAATGGATGGCTGTGTGAGGATTAGTTATGCCAACAGTGACGAGAACCTGGAGAAGGCCATGCAGCGACTGAAGACCGCACTGGCCGCACTTAAGTAAGGCAAAGGGATGTTTTATTCGTCGCTTAAAAGTTTGCAAGCAACCTTTGTAGGCTCCTCATAAATATCCCTTTCGCCCTTAAATGCGGACAGGGGTTCTTAAGGGGAAAAAAAGGAAAAGAGGCTGTCTCAAAAGGGGCAGCCTCTTTTTAATTGCACACTGACCAGTCCTGAATAAGCGATACAGATTTATTGGACGATAATAACACTTCTAACTAACCGTGTCAAAGTTTGCCCTGTTGGATACCCAGTAATTCCCATTGGATTCTCTGGGTTGCGAGCCGGATCAGGAGTCTGTCAGGTCCAGAAGCCATAGTCGCCCAGATTCCTTTGTGATTGATGAATTTCTGGAAGCAGGGTAATATTTTATATCCGTTTCTTATGATATTTTCATAATATTCAGATATAATATATTTGAAATGAATATTTTATATCCGTTTCTTATGATATTTTAGTAATATTCAGATATTTTATATTCACGTAACTCAGGAATTGCTGCCAGGCCACCGGAATCGCTGCCAGGCCACCGGAATCGCTGCCAGGCCACCGGAATCGCTGCCAGGCCACCG
>CAZRPW010000093.1:0-17683 GCA_964601975.1 uncultured Bacteroides sp. | reverse complement strand
TCATACCCAGAACCACATCGCCGTACATCTGAACAAAACGACGGTAGCTGTCCCAAGCAAATTTCTCATTTCCTGTCTTGGCAATCAGTCCTTCAACAGCATTCTCGTTCATACCCAGGTTCAGCACTGTATCCATCATACCAGGCATGGACACCCTTGCACCTGAACGTACAGAAACCAGGCAGGGGTTCTCATTGCTCCCGAACTTGGTTCCCATTATATCTTCAATATTCTTTACAGCAGCTTCAACTTCTGTTTTGATCAGTTCAACAACTTTGTCCTGACCCTGAGAATTGTATTCAGTACACACTTCAGTGGTAATTGTAAATCCCGGAGGAACCGGAACTCCAATCAGGTTCATCTCAGCAAGGTTGGCACCTTTTCCACCCAATAAGTTTTTCATATCGGCCTTACCTTCAGCTTTTCTGTCACCAAAAGTATAAACGCGTTTTACATCTGACATTGGAAATTTGCTTTTAATTATTAATAATGAATTGATTATATGAAAATTCAAAAAAAATTTAAGACACAAAGGTACCTAAAAAAAGAATAAAACTGTTCTAAATTATGTTAATTCGGGGCTGAAAATCAGGAGCCAAACTGTCTGACAGCCTCCAACATCGCCAGTACATTCGGCAAGGGAACATTGGCCTGGATGTTGTGAACAGTATTGAAGACAAACCCTCCTCCCGGGGAGAAGATTTCGCACTCTTTCAGTACGTGGGCTTTTACCTCCTCGGGAGTACCGAAAGGAAGTACTTTCTGGGTGTCAATGCCTCCTCCCCAGAATGTGAGTCTTGATCCATATTTCTCCTTCAGCAGTAAAGGATTCATTCCCTTCGCATTGATTTGTACCGGGTTGATGATGTCAAAGCCCGATTCGATGAAATGCTCCATGAAAGGTTCCACGGCCCCGCAACTGTGCTTAAAAGTCTTCCAGTCGGTATTTGCATGAATCCAATCATTCATTTTCCGGTAGTAGGGAGCATAAAGTTCGTCATAGGTTTCCAGTGAACAAAAGGAGGAATCCTGGGTGCCAAAATCGGTACCACAAATGAATACCACATCCACCACATCCCCGGTGGCTTCTTTAGCCATTGCCAGGTTCTGCAGTGCAATGTCGGTTTGCTTATCAAATACCTCGTGCAGGTAATCGGGCCGCATCAGGGTGGACATATACCAGTCCGACACATCCCTGATTCCTTTGGTGGCTTTCATATTCATGGCCGGCACCAGGGCGATATCCCCCACAGCCGTACCCCCGAAGCTGGCAACGATGCCTTTGCCGCTGTCTTTCATCCGAAGGGCTTCCTTACGCCAGTGATCCCGGTCTGACTCTGACCACAGGCTGAACTCTTCCAGGTTATCGGCCGGGTCCAGACGGCTGTCATCGATAGGCTCCTGTCGCTTGAGCGCATCAAAAAAATAGGCTGCTTTGGGCATTTTTGCTGAAGGAGGAACCGATGTATCCCCCTGGGGATACATCAGAACATCCCCTTTATCATCAATGCGTACATTAAAATCTCCGGGAACCATTACAATCTGGTTCCAGGGTGTACGCCATTCCTTCCAGGCCTCCTGCCGGTGCCCAAACATGTTTTCAGGCCCGTATAAACCAACCACATCCACACCCAGAGCCTCCTGAAGATCCTCTTCCACCAGGCCAAGCATCTGGTAGGGTTCATTTACGATCACAGGTTTCTTCTCCAATCCGAAATGTTCCCGGAGCTTCTCCACTATCAGGGCGTGAATACCGGTCACCGCAGTAGATCCAAAATCCACCACCAAACGTTCTGGTTGTTTATGATTCAGGGTATCAACAAGGTTCTTTTGCTTAGTCATCTTTATGCTATTTGATTCCGAAGTTTATAATTTAGTGTGTTTCAACCCCCTACCTCAGGGTCAGCACAATAATGGTATCAATGGGTTTAATTTTATCTGCAGGAATGCTTAGTACCAGGCCCGACATTCCTTTCTTCACCTTCACCTCAACTTTTGATCCGTCATCGAAAAATTTGGCAGACTTAATTTTGGGCAAATAGCCTTCGATCTCAATGGCGCCTTCACCCGGATCCAATACATGTACAAATACTGTATTGCCTTTAGTGTTAATTGCTCCCCAATCCTGGGGCTTTACAGCACCCTTTCGGGTCCCATATAAAGTTTCACCGTAGGTTTCAAGCCAATGCCCGATGGCCATCAGGGTATCCACATTCTCGGGTTGAATTTTTCCATTGGGCATGGGGCCGGTGTTGAGCAAGAAATTGGCTCCATAACCGGCAGCCCTGACCATGGTATGGATCAGCGTTTCGACCGACTTGTAGTTCTGGTCCACAATATTAAATCCCCAGGAACCATTCATAGTCTCGCACATCTCCAGCGGCACCTCTTCAGAAACCCCGGTATTGTTAAACCCCATGGAATTCTCACCGGGCAGATCACGCTCAAACATCATGAAATCCTCTCCCGGATAAGGCATCTTATGGTGGTTACTCCCGATCAGTGCTCCGGGCTGATGCTTATGAATCAAAGCATAGGTCTCCGCCAGGCGCCACTGTGCATCCGGTTTGTCCCACATACCGTCAAACCAGATCCCGCCAACTTCGCCATATTGGGTCAGCAATTCGCTAAGCTGGGTATTCATATAATCAATATAGCTGTCCCAATCCCCTTCTGTGGAACGGCCCTCAATACCTGTGCCTGTACGGCCCTGGGGCACATAGTCAGGATGATGCCAATCCAGCTGCGAATGGTAGAAAAAAAGTTTAATTCCCTGCCGATCGCACTCGGCCTTCAGCAAGCCGATCACATCCTTTCCGTAAGGTGTCGCATCCACGATGTTGTAGTCGCTCACCTTTGAATCATACATGGCGAATCCATCGTGGTGCTTGCTGGTAATGGTTATATATTTCATCCCTGCCTTTTTCACCATGGAAACCCACTCTGCCGCATCAAACTGTGTAGGATTGAAAAAACCAGGCAATTTTTCATATTGCTTCAGTGGTATATTCTTTTGATTCATGATCCACTCTGCAATGCCCTCATCACCTCCTCCTCCCATGATGGAGTATACTCCCCAGTGCACGAACAGACCATATTTGGCATCCTGGAACCATTCACGGTTGTCCAGGTTTTCCTGGGTGGGCACATAGCCTTCCTGGGCAAGGATTCCAGTTGAACAAAGAATCGACAAAGTAATGAGGCTTGTAAAAATCTTCCGGAGTTTCATCATAGTTGGTTTATTTGATCGAAGCAGCTTGAAGCAGAGCTTCGATACAGAGTGAATTTTATTTGTACGTATAGTATCTCACATAATCGATCTCATACTGAACCGGTAAAGCACCGGAATCCACGCCCTCTCTTCCACCCCAGGATCCGCCGAAAGCCAGGTTAATCAGGAGGTAGTGGGGCTTATCAAAGGGCCAGGTATCATGATTGCCGCTCATGTCGTTCTCATAGGTAAAATAGAGGGAATCGTCCAGGAAAAAATCCATATGATCCTCAAACCACTCCACCGAATACACGTGAAAATCAGACCAGGGATCCTTTACATATATTTTATTACCCTTATTTGTATTTATCTTATGGTTATAGGCCTTTGTATGGATGTTGGCATGAACAGTATCAGGGTCATAACCCACATGTTCCATAATGTCAATCTCACCACAGGCGGGCCACCCCATCTCTTTTTTATTGATACCCAGCATCCATATGGCCGGCCATGTTCCCAGCGCAAGGGGGAGCTTTGCCCTAACCTCAATCTTTCCATAAAGAAAATCAAGCTTCCCGAAGGTATTAAGGGAGGCTGAGGTAATGGAATCTCCCTCTTCCACAAGGGCAGTAATAATGAGATGACCATCCTCAACCTTTACATTCTTCTCATGATCGGTGTAATATTGCAATTCCCGGTTTCTGATAAACCCGGTCTCGTATTCCCAGAATTCGCTGTTTGGAGCCCCGGGCTCATCGAATTCGTCCGACCATTGCAGTTGCCAGGTATCCTTATGGTAGCATCCCTGGAAAAGGGACGAAAGGATCAGAAAGGTGAAAACAGTTTTCAGGTGGTACATATTCTTGTTTAATTTAAAAGAAAGCAGTGGAATATTTCGCAAAATAATAAAACTATTTCTCATATTTTTTTGGGATATTGAACTATTCAAAATCTATATGCTAATAATCCGTATTACATCACTTTTATGGGCCATCCTGATCTTGATCATCCCGGCCTGCTCACCCGGTTCAACCGACCTTACATTCAGCGAGATAAACTACGAAGGAAGGCCTCACTTTAAGGTACTTACCAGGCAGCTGGAATATTATTATGACATAAAGGGTGGTGGTTTTTCCCGCATCATCGATCATGAAGGAAATGATTGGGTCGGTTTTAAAATGGAACCCTGGGGAAGCTACCCTGCCTCGGCAGCATCCTCCTTCAGGGGTTTACCCAACCTGGTATTCGGACAAAGCGATGATGGTGCCGGTCACCCGGGACACGACAAATGTGCTTCCAGGGTGGAAAATGGCAGGATCATCACCGAGTCGCTCAGCGGCCTCTGGCTTTGGACCTGGGAGTTTTACAGTGACTTTGCTGTTCTGGACATAGTTAAAACAGACCCGGAACGAAATTACTGGTTTCTGTACGAAGGAACCCCCGGGGGCAGTTTTCAGCCGGAACACAGTTATTTTGGCAGCGATAAAGGTGGTCCTTTCCCTGGAGATCAGGACTATTTTAGCGGGGATGTATTATGGGACAATTTCCAGTGGATGTATGTGGGCAACTGGCAGGCAAAAGCCTGCATCTACATGGTACAGATACAGAAAGACAGCCTCAGGGATATGATCTCCTTCCTGGGCAACAGCGAGGCAGGTATACAAAGCGCAGACGGAATGACCGTATTCGGCTTTGGCAGGGAAGAGAATGCCGATCCTTTATTATCTGGCCCGGGAAAATTCATCATTGGAATTTACCCGGAAACGATTCGGTCCGAAAACATGCACAAAAAAATTTGCAAATTCATTGAATCAAAATACCTGTTATGAAAAAGCAGAAAACAATCAGCCTTTTAATGCTGATCCTGTTTACAGCCGCCCTTATGGCACAGCCCTCCCCGGGGGATGTCTACAAAGAGTATCGCTGGTTTAATGAGGTGGATGATTGTGGTGGCGCCCTGCGTGTGGGTGGAAGACTGGACTACAGACTCACAGAAAAGGCCCTACCCTCTGATAAAGAAGGACGAATTGTTCCTGACTTTCAACTGGACCTGGAGAATGCCCTGAAGGCCGAACTGCTTGTTGAAAAGATGCTCTGCCATGGTGGAACAGTAGGTTTAAGGGTATCAATAAATGGGAATGACCCTGTATATGTTCCGGAGTCAGCCCATATTATAGCTCCTCAATCGGACTATGCACACCATTTCAACGCAGTATTTCCCATCGAGCTATCCGATCTGAAAGAAGGCAAAGGAAACCGGTTCGAATTTAATGTGGATACCACCGGACACTGGTGGCCCCAGAACCTTGTATATGGAATGATCCTCAGGGTCTATTATGAACCCAGTGTGGCAGCCAACCGTTCACAGATTATGATTCCTTCCAATGGTGATCATATCGGGATGAAGGCAAAGGTAGAATTCGACCACCCTGACCAGAAGCAGGTCCGAAAAATTGATCTGGTGGGTTATTATGAAGATGCAGATCTGGAAGGCGATGGCCTGTACCAAAAATGGCACTATGCCTATCACACTGCCGAGATTTACAATCATGTCGAGAGCCTGGAACTTTTGAAAACGAGCACCACCTGGGATACAGAGTGGCTGCCCGATCAGGAAAGCCCCATGAAACTTGCCGCCTTCATCCACCTTAAAAACGGCTATTCCTATATGACCGATGCAGTGGAAGGGCTGCAACTCGATCGGCCTGGCTACTCAGTTGAGCTTTGCAAGCCTTATAGGCGACCCAAAGCTTGGTTTACACGGGAAGGCGAATTCTCGGAGCGCTTCCAGGTAAAGGGTGATCCCGAAAAGATCACCGAGGCAAAAATGGCATTCCGCACCTGGAGCCCGGGATACTTCAACGGAATCTTTATTAATGATTTCCTTGTCTTCATCAAGGAAGGTCCGAAATACGATTATTACCAGCACGACATTCCGATTGAGACGCATGTCCTGAAACAAGGGGAAAATAAATTAAAAACCGGCAAGACACCTCTGTACCATGGTGAGATGGTCCACGGCGTAGAGATTCAATGGCCCGGCATCATGCTCAAAATCAAATACGATCTTAACTAACCTTACTAACCCATTTTTCAATGAATAAAAACCTTGTTCTGTTCTTTAGCCTTCTATATAGTTCCCTGCTATTTTCCCAGGCCATCCCCTCCGACCAGTGGACCTACCTCTCGGTCGATTCCACCCGCGAATTGCTGAATCCCATGGGGGGACCGGACTGGCTCCGCTCCTTTGGGATCGATGCCGCAGACATTAATATGGATGGCTACAGCGATATCGTAGCCGGGAAGTACTTCTACCTCAACCCCGGAGGAGATATGTCAGGATGCTGGAACCGTACCGCCTTCGGTTTTGCATATGACGGATATCTATTTACGGATGTGGATGGCGATCAGATGGCCGATATCATTGCCGAAGACCTGCCCCATGTGATCTGGCTGGAGGCAGATGATCTCAATGGCACATCCTGGAGCGCCAGGAAGATAGGGGAAGTCCCCCGTACGGGACACAAAAATGGTCAGGGCTCAGCAGCAGCAGACATCCTGCCCGGAGATAAAAAGGAGATCCTGCTGGCTGCCCATGGTGGCATCTATTGCGCAGTAATACCCGGGGATCCCCTAGAAGAAGCATGGGATTTCAAACGGATCGCAGCATCCAATTCCGATGAAGGAATCGGGATCGGGGACCTGGATGGTGACGGGGACCTCGACCTGGCTTTTGGGGATTCCAGGGTGGCCGGTGAGGAAGCCGAATTGCTCTACTGGGCAGAGAATCCGGGTAATATTGAGCAACTCTGGACCAAACACCTTGTAAGTGAAGAGGTGAAGGTCGTCGACCGGGTGAAAATCGCCGATCTCAATGGCGATGGAAAACTGGATATTGCAGTATCCGAAGAGCGCTACCCGGGACATGAACCCAACTCCAACATCCGGGTATTCCTTGCCGGGAACAGTCCTGTCTCCGATGATTGGGAACACCGGGTGGTGATTACACAGTGGTCTATGAACAACCTGGATGCGGTGGACATTGACCATGACGGAGACATGGACCTGATCACCAACGAACACAAGGGAACTGAACATAAGACCGAGGTCTATCTCAACGATGGGAATGCCCGTTTTACATCCCAGCTGGTGGGGACAGGACATGAGATGCACCTGGGGGCCAGGTGTTTTGACCTGGACAGTGACGGTGATCACGAAATCATCGGGGTTGGCTGGGACCACTACCAGGGCCTGCACCTCTATCGAAACGATGCCATGAAAAGAGAATTTCAATGGAAACATCTTTCTTCTGCTTCCGGGGATATTGAAGTGCCCAATAATGGCGATCAGCAGACGGCTGCCCTGATGGCCGATATGGACAATGATGGAATCAAGGAATTCTTTATTACCGAACGCACCCATGCCCCATCGGTGGTGGCCTACAAATACAACGGGAAAGGATGGGATCGCTATGTGATTGACGACAGTCCACAACGCATTGAAGCCGGATCAACTTCTCATGATATCGATGGGGATGGGGACCTGGATATTGTTTTTGGCGGTGAAGGTCAGTCCAACCAGGTTTGGTGGTGGGAAAACCCCTATCCAAAACATCATCCTTCTAAACCCTGGGAAAGGCACCTGATCAAGGATTCCGGTGAGAACAAGCACCACGATCAGATTTTCGGGGACTTCAATGGTGATGGGGTCACAGAACTGGTGTTCTGGAATCAGAATGCCGGTACGCTATTTTTGGCTGATATTCCAGAGAAGCCTGCAAAGCACAAGGGTGAATGGCCCAGGAAAGCAATATTTACCTACCAGATGGACAGCGAGATGGAACAGACCGGTCAGAACGGCTACCCTGGATGGAAGTCCACCAATGAACATGAAGGCCTGTTTGCAGAGGATATTGACTTAGACGGGATAGTGGATATTGTGGGAGGCGGACGCTGGTTTAAATACGATGGCGAAGAAGGATTTGAGGAGCATATCATTGACGCCAGCTACACTTTTACCCGCTCGCTTGCCGGGCAGTTTATTGAAGGTGGCCGACCCGAAGTAATTCTATTGGCCGGCGACGGACATGCACCCATGTACCTGTATGAATACGACCAAAAGGGAACCTGGAAGAAAACCATGCTGATTCAGCAGGTGGATGATGGTCACACCATCGACGCACTGGACTTCAATGGTGATGGGCACCTGGATATTTTCAGCGGCGAGATGGGACTGGGCGGAGGAAATCCAAATGCTAAGATCCGGATTATGCTGGGTGATGGTAAGGGACACTTCATCCACCATGTAGTGGCTACTGGTATCGGCACCCACGAGAGCAAGATCTGTGACCTGGACGGGGATGGCGATTATGATATTTTATCAAAACCCTATGCCTGGAAGGCCCCCAGGCTGGATATCTTTATTAACGAGACAAAATAACATTGGAATAAATGATCAAATTGGAAGGTAAAAATGCCCTGATCACAGGATCAAGCAGGGGAATAGGTCAACAGATTGCCATGGGACTGGCAAAACTGGGTTGTAATGTAATTGTGCATGGGCGTTCCATGAACAGCTGTACTGAAACCCTGGAATTGCTCAGGAAATATCCGGTTGAAACCTATTCTGTATATGGTGAATTATCTGACCAGGCCCAGGTTAAATACCTCGTAAAACAGGTGCAGGGATTGGGTATCAACATTGATATTCTGTATAACAATGCAGCCATCATGTCTCCCTATCGGGAAGATTTCTGGGGACATACATGGGATGACTGGACACAGAGTTTTAAAGTAAATGTAATGGCCATGTACAGCCTGTGTGTCGCATTCATCCCCGGCATGATTGAGCGTGGTTTTGGAAGAGTTATCAATCTTACTTCAGGAATCATGGATCAGCCCGAACTCGCTCCCTATGGGGCATCTAAGTGGGCTGTGAATAAACTGACCGACGATCTTTCTGTGAAGCTCAAAGATACCGGAGTCAGAATAAACACCCTGGACCCGGGCTGGCTACGTACCGATTTAGGGGGTGAAAATGCCGAACACCCTGTTGAAGCTGTTCTTCCCGGAGCGCTAGCTCCTGCCCTGGTGGCAGATGACGGGCCTAACGGAACATTTTTCTCTGCCATTGACCACAAACTGGATATGTAAGCATATTAAAAAACAAGCTCCTATGAAACACCTTGAAAAAACAATAAGTTGCTTCCTTTTACTGAGTTGGCTTGTACCCGTCCATTCCCAGAAAGCAGTAGACATTTCAAAAGAAACTTCAACCATCAATACCACAACAATGAGAACAAAACCTTTACACCCAATTGAAAAAAGAGAGGCCTCTGCCGATGACAGTTTGGTTGATCTTGGACCTTATTACAACTTTGCCTTAAGCGAAGAGATTCACGGCAAGCCTGATAATACAATCCCGATTCCCGCAGGCATTAGTGAATACGCGGGGGTGAAGATCGACACCAGGGGAGTTATTCAACTGGCCAGTAATGTTTCACTCCAAAACTCCCATATCGAATACCCGGAGAAAATTACCGGCATTGCAGTCAATCATATGGCCAGCAGTTTATGCTTTTTGCATTCATCTGCCTGGGCAAGTAAAAAAGGCACTGATGTAGTTGACATCGTGGTGAATTATGAAGATGGCCAGAAGAAAGTTATAAAAATTAAAAATCAGATCGATGTTGAAGACTGGTGGTTTCATCCGGATAACTCTGTAATTCCAGCCCATACCAAAGTTGCCTGGGAAGGTTCAAATAAAAGAGTGGAAGAATCAGGGCTCTCATTGAAATTATATCTTTTCACCTGGGAAAACCCCTTGCCAGAAATAGAAATCACGTCGATAGACCTGATTTCATCCATGAATGATACCGGATATATGTTATTTGGGATAAGCTGTTTATAATGAGGATAAACCGGAGTGGTATGTCAGCAAGACAATTCACGAAACACTACTACACGCCGGCATTAAAAAACAAATAAAAATAATGAACATATCAGAACATGAAACCTTATGGCTGCAAAATGATGGCGCCATAATGATGTCAGAATTGGGAATAAAAAAAGGATTTTCGGTAATTGATTTTGGCTCCGGCCAGGGACGATATACAATCCCATTGTCCCGGCTTACCGGCAAAAACGGCCAGGTCTTTGCCTTTGAACGGGAGCAGGATGCTCTTGCTATTTTAAACGAAAGACTCCCCTCCTTCTCCCTGGAGAATAATATTCAAATCGTGCTTGCTGAGGATCTGAATCTAAAAGCCCATATCAACGGGAGTGCCATTGATGCCATCCTGGCATTTGATGTACTGCAGTATATAGAGGACTGGGATTCGCTTTTTTCTTCTTTTCACAGCGTATTGAAAAGAAATGGTTCCCTTCACATTTATCCTGCTGCTCTTCCACATCCCGGCAGGGTAAACATGGAAGTAGCCATCTTCATACTTGAGAAATGCGGATTTGTATTTACAGAGGTCAAAGAATTCAGGATGATGCACAACGTGGATATGGTGGATGATAAGATTTTTAGTTTCCGGAAAAAATAAAATTACTACCTTTTTAGTCTCAAAAACACCCCATGAAACACTTTCATTTTTTTCTAGTAAGCGGCCTGGCAGCCCTCATGATTGGCACAGGATGCAGCTCTCCAATGGAGAAACCCAACATTGTATTTATTATGGCCGACGACATGGGCCATTCCGACCTCGGCTGTTATGGAGCCGAGATCATTGAAACCCCGAACATTGATGCACTGGCCTCGGACGGGGTCCGCTTCACCAACTTTTATAACACGGGCCGCTGCTGGCCCACACGTACCAGCCTTCTCTCGGGCTACTATCCTCACCAGGTACTGTCAGACGACATCCAGGGTTTTGATTATAAATCAGCTGATGTTAAACCGGTCAATGAAACCTGGCTCCCGTCCCTGCTTAAAGATCATGGCTACAGTTGTTATCATGCAGGTAAATGGCACCTCTTCAGGAAGTTTCCACAGCACCATGAGATGAGCCAGGCAGAAGTTGGATTCGATCGCTCCTACTTGATCCATGACGGCCGGCACCTTCGCCCCCTTGAACTGCTGGAAGATGAAAAGAGCATTCCCCTTCCTTCTCCTGAAGATGAGTACGAAGCCTCCATGGCTATCGTCGATCACGCCATCAAATACCTGGAGGAGCATCATGAAAAAAAGCCGGAAGATCCTTTTTTCCAATACATCGCATTCATTGCCCCCCATTTCCCTTTGCAGGCCCTGCAAAAAGATATAGACAAATACAGGGAAGAGTTCTTGCTGGGATGGGATGAATTACGCAGATACCGAAGCGAAAACAGGCAGGTACTGGGATTTGACAGCCACGATATCAATGCACTGGAACCGGAACGTTTTGCACCCTGGAATCTCAGCCCGGAGGAGCTGGTCACCCAGATCGACCCGGATGAAACAGGCCGTGCTGTCCCCTGGACTGAATTAAGCAAGGAACAACAAAAGTTCCAGGCTACCAAGATGGCCATACATGCGGCTATGATTACCCGGATGGACCACGAAGTGGGTCGTTATGTAAAAGCCCTGAAGGAGATGGGCTACCTTGAAAATACAATCATTTTTTTCTGCTCCGACAATGGAGCCAGTACCGAGATGATGAACCGTGCCGATAAACACACCATCGGTTCTGTCCCCGGATCGGCCGATTCTTACATCTGCCTGGGTCCGGGCTGGTCGACCGCAGCCAATACACCTTTCAGACTACATAAAACATGGTTACATGAGGGAGGAATCGCCACTCCCCTGGTGGTACACTGGCCCAAAGGCATTAAGGATGCCGGGAATTTCAGATCCATGCCCGGCCATATCACAGACATTGCCCCCACCCTGCTGGAACTGGCAGGAGGAGACCCGGCCGAACTCAAGGCTTCTTACGAGGCTCCGGGAATCAGCCTTCTACCCTTTATTAAGGAAGACATTCAGACCGACAGGCCTCCCATCTTCTTTCACCACGAAAAGAAGTGTGCCCTCAGGCATGGAGACTGGAAAATTGCCACCATTGAAGATGGCGCTGAGTGGGAATTATATGATCTTTCAACAGACCGGGGGGAAACCCATAACCTGGCCGAAAAGAACCCGGAAAAACTACAGGAACTTGTAAGTTTATGGGAGGCTCGACGCGACCAGATCATCGGACAGATCCAGGGAAACTAAATCATTTTTTTCCTTAACTTTAGTATAAACCCCATACTACCAATGAAAAATATTTCTTTTCTTCTGGCACTCTGCCTGCTGTATTCCTATGCCCTGCAGGGACAATCCTCTCAAAGCAAAAACCCGGACGAAATGGCGCTCCTGAATGCCTGCCTGGGAAACAATACAATAAAAGTCTATCACCTTTTGGGGACCGAAGCAAATCTGAATGAATCCAGGGAGGCGAGTTTCAGGCTTTTCGAACTACTTCAAAGGCAAACAGCTAATGATGGGGGATATGTACTTATCGATTCCGAGGCATTTAAAACAGAAGAAAGGCGGGAAACCATACCTGAGGATCTTTCTGTTTTTATGCTTCTGCTGCGTGCAGGAGCTGATATCACCATGCATGGGATCGAGGGAAAGGATGATGACGGAGTGAAAACAACAGATATAGGGGATAATATAGTGCTCTATACAGGAAGCGATGAAAAAACAAAAAGCAAAATCGTATACCACTCCAAAACCGGTCTCAATGCCCTGGAGTATGCAAAAAAATACAAGCTGAATGATTTTGTAAAAGTTTTTGATGTGGTGAGCCTCCCTCTTTTAAAGGAAATTAAGGACCCTGCTGCAGTAAAAAAACTCATTGAGCATGGTGCCGATGTAAATGAAAGATCAACGATAGAAGGCTTTACTCCCTTATTTATCGCCTGTCAGTACGGAAATCAGGAAGTCATCTCTACACTTCTGGAAAATGGAGCAGATCCCAATCTCTCCCTGAATAATGGCATGACTCCTATTTTTGCTGTTGCTGAAAATGGTAGTCCCGAAACAGCCCAACAGATAATGAAGGCCGGCGCTAAAATTAATGAAGCCGTAGAAGAATTCTACACCCCATTTCGCAATGCCATAATCAATCAGAACACCCCAATTGTAAAATTTTTACTTAATAATGGTGTTGAAGCTGACCAGTATTTAGGCTCTGAAAAAACCTCAGCCCTCTATTATTCAGCCCAGGAAGGATATACCCATATGCTAGAAATCCTATTAAAAGCCGGGGCCGACCCAAACCTGGCCCATGAGGGTGGCCAGACTCCGGTTTGTATTGCAGCCTATTTTGGGAGATCCGAATCCATAGCATTGCTTGTACAGGCAGGAGCAAAACTGGATGATCCTGCATTTGAGAACAATACCCCACTCATGCATGCTTTTACCCATGAACATCCGGAAGCCTTTAAACTTCTTCTGGAATCTGGTGCTGATCCAAACTGCAGACTGCAAAACGAAAGAACAGCTTTACATTTTGTTGTTCAGAAGCGCAGGGAGGAATACCTGCTACCCCTTATTGTTGCAGATGCAGACCCTAACCTGGTAATGTCGGACGGGAATACTCCCCTCTCACTTGCAGTCAGAGACAGCAACCTGTATATGGCCGGAGTGCTGCTTGAGGCAGGTGCTGATATTCATTGGGAGGGACCAGGAGGAGAGAATCTGCTGTTTATCAATGATGATCCATTGATGGTAGATTTCCTGGCAGCAAAGGGTGCTGATATCAATGGGCTGGACCGCAGAAAAAGAAATGCCCTGGTTGATGCACTCGAAAAGAAAGAACAGGAAAAGGTATACAGTCTGATGAAAAATGATGCTGATATGGAAGCAGCAAACAACTATTTCAGTATCTACAAAACAGATAAGGCCTTCATTAAATACCTGAAAGAGAATGGAGCAAAATTTAAATTCAGGGATGAAGCATACAACCTGGAAGAACCAGGTTGGGTTGATTACTACCTGGTATTAAAATTGGGACTTTTGAATATACCTGAATATAATGCCAGGTCCTGGCCCTTTAGCATGGGAGGCGCAATAGGCCTTGTGCCCATCTACAAATTCAAGGCAAATTGCAGCCTGCTCTTGAATTTTATCGGCAGTGAAGGCCTTTACTTAATCAATGCCCACGTGACCCCCACCCTGAGATACTGCCTCATTCCGAGCGGTTTGTACATCGGTGCCGGAGGTCAGTATCAGTATATTCTCGCAGCCTCGGGGGGCAAGGACCGTCCGGATTTTGTATATGAAGGTCCCCGGTCATACATCGCCCCCTATGTGGCTCTTGGCTTTGAAGCCTATGAAGGATATATGGAACTCGGATACCGCGTCAGGGACAAAGATCAACCAGGGATTTTTTCCATTACTTTTGGCTTCAATATTGCGGACCTTTAATTTTTTACTTAAGGTACAACTCAATCACCGGGATCTCAACACCGGGCTTGCTTACTGGTAGTTCCAGATTGATGTAGTCTTCACCTTCCTGCACTTGGGACCATTTCCCTCTTGGTCGGCCCATTTTGATTTCAGAGGCATCATGCAGAAACTGCGCATACTTTATTTTATCTCCAAATCCCTGGATTAATAAATCCTTCATGGGATAGTCGAGCAAGTGAATATACAGCCTGTTGGACTGCGGGTTGTAGGTCAATAATGTATTAGCCGGGGCTGTAAATACATCAGGCGCCTGCGTGCAGCCATAGATGGAACGACTGTTGTACTTCATCCATTCCCCCATATCAGACAGCGCCTTGTCGGCACGATCATCAAATGTCCCCCTTGCAGTGGGTCCCACATTCAATAACAAATTGCCTCCTTTGCTGACCGATTCTATCAACAGTACAAGCAATTGTTTGTTGTCTTTCCAAGTATGTTCGTCCCTGTAATAGCCCCAGGAACCAGAAAAAGTCTGGCAGGTTTCCCAGGGAATCTTTTTGCCATCCATCTCAGGCCATTTCTGGAGTTTGACCTGTTCTGGAGTTGTAAAATCCCAACCTCCGGCATACTCCTTTATGTCAGCCCGGTCATTCACAATAATTCCGGGTTGAAGTTCGCGAACCATTTTCAGCAATTCCACTGAGCCCCAATCGTTTTGACCTTTCCCGAACTTACCGGGAAAAGAGTAGTCAAGCCAGAGAATATCAATCTTTCCGTAGTTTGTAAGAATCTCCCGAACCTGGTTTTTCAGATAAAGCCGGTACTTAGCCATATCACGATCCTTATTCAAGGCATCGTATTCTTCCTGCGTTTGGGCACTCCGGGGATGCATACGATCAATTGTATATTCGGGATGGTGCCAATCTATCAATGAATAGTAAAAACCGACTCCCAGACCCTCGGCCCGGAATGCTTCCACCCACTCACCAATAATATCCTTTCCATAGGGAGTGTTCATAATGTTATAATCGGTATACTCCGAGGCAAACATGTTGAAACCCTCATGATGCTTGGATGTAATCACTGCATATTTCATCCCGGCAGCTTTGGCTTTTTTCGCCCAGTCATGTGGATCAAATAAATCCGGATTAAACATTTCGAAATACTTCTGATAATCCTCCTCCGAAATACGTTCCCGTTTTTTCACCCATTCATGCCTTGCAGGCTGGGCATACAATCCCCAGTGAATAAACATTCCAAATCGCGCATCTGTCCACCAGGACATACGCTCCTCTTTCTGAGCTTCCGTTTCATCCCATATCTTCTTCTGTGAATAGCCAGCTGACGACAGCAGGCTTACAAGCATGGTAATCAATACAAAACGCTTCATATTTTTTTATTTTAGTTAAGCTTTGTTACATAGACATAGTACGCACCCCGGGAATCACCCTGTACATCTTCCAGCCAGGTTTGCATTCTGAATTCCCCGGGTTCAAGATCAAAGCTAAAGCTTACATCCTGCTGTTCCGGATTCACCTTGCAGCTTTGCTCCACTTCCCCGACTTTTATCCTTGCCTTTACAAATTGAATGTAGACTCCGGCCGGTGATACCTTTCCTCCTGGAACAGCCTCTCCTTCCGGCAGGGATCCGTTCAGGGGAAGCCCGGTTTCCAGGGGCCATCTTCGCAAAGCGAATTCATAGCTTCCGGCTGCAGCCACATCCAGGACCCAGAATCCGTTTCCATGGATACCCTTCCGGATATGACCCTGGTTCCAGGGTGGAATCGTTTCGCTATGCCAGTCATGCGAACTAATACATGTAGGACTTTCCGCATCCGCATTAATAATTATCTCACAATAATCATCAAAATCCAGCGAAGTATCCTCCCACCAGCGTTCATAAGCATCTCTAAGTTTTTTAACTATTTCAGGATGCTCAGCTGCCACATCGGTACTTTGTCCGGGATCAGTATCCATATCGTAAAGTTCCTCTCCCCTTATTAAATGCCATTTATCGGTCATTACGGCACTTTGCTTTCCTTTAATGGGTACATCTTCCCTCTGGGTATCAGTTATAACAAACCTTTCGGCCCATCCCTCAGCATCCCCCCGTATCAGGGGCAGGATACTCTTCCCGTCAAAATCCACGTCCGGGCCCTCCAGATTGCAAAGATCCACCAGTGTAGGTAATATATCCGTATATGAAGTTAGCTGATCTACTTCTCTCCCGGACTGGATATCTCCACCCTTCCAGTGAAGGAAGAAGGGAACCCGGTGTCCCCCGTTATACTCCGACCCTTTCTTCCCTCTCATCCCTGCATTATATCCTGCAATAAGAAATCCATCCCTGTCCAGGGTAACTCCGGCTGCAGTTCCGTTATCCGTCATAAAGATCAGGATGGTATTCTCGGCCACACCAAGCTCCTTGAGTTTCCCCCTCAAAACGCCCAGGTTTTCATCCACATTGGTGATCATTCCATAAAAATTGGGGTTGGGAATATGGGGATTATCCTTATAAAGATCGATGTATTTCTGCGGCACATGATAGGGTCCGTGGGGAGCATTGGTGGATAGATAGCAGAAGAAAGGCTTCTCCCTGTTTCTCTCAATAAAATCCAGTGCATTTTCAAACCAGACATCTGTGCAGTAGCCATTCACTTTCTCCGGTTCCCCGTTCCTGAAGTAACTGTCATCAAAATAATCGTTGTCCCAGTAATCTGGAGCCTGGGACACACCTCCCCCTCTGTGATAAAAGGCCTCGTCAAAACCCCGGTCGTGCGGACGATAAGGAAAATTATCCCCAAGGTGCCATTTCCCAAACATCCCTGTAGCATAACCATTGCTTTTAAAGACATCGGCCATTGTAACTTCATCCTTTCTCAGAAGGGAACGTCCGCTGACCGTATGCCATACCCCCACCCGGTTACAATTCCTTCCGGTCATCAATCCCGATCGCGTGGGTGCACAGGTGGTTCCCACATGGAAATCACTCAGGCGGCAGCTCTCCCCTGCCAGCTGGTCGATGTTCGGAGTACTGATCCATTCATTGCCATGAAATGCGATATCCCCATAACCCTGGTCATCTGTGAT
>CAZRPW010000092.1:0-17955 GCA_964601975.1 uncultured Bacteroides sp. | reverse complement strand
TCCAAATTCCAAACTCCAAATTCCAAATAAATTCCAAGCTCCAGAAAGCAAAATCCAAATTCTTAACTATTGACCCCTTCTCAGAGATCACTTCAGCTTATCTCTGATAGTAATATTTATACTTCGAATTCTTTGCCCAGAATGGCTCTTTTCATTAGGTAAATTAAAAATACAACCAGCGATAAGTAAATTTCGTAGATTTGAATGCGGGAAGTTTATGTCTAAGCTTTTTAGTATTAATTTTCACATCTGCTTCCTGTATCACGATATATAATTTCATATTGCTAAAGCAGACACAAAATGAGATTAGTTTTCTTTCTGATTGCTTTTTTTATGTTCATGCATACTGGATTTTCCAATCCGCAGGAGGATAACATAAATGATGCCTATCCTGAAGATACCGCTCGCATAAATCAATGGATCGGGGAAGTAAAAAAGATCCTTTATATATATCCCGATAGTTCATCGGCAATCATCAACCGTATTCTTGATTTATCTGCTAAGCATGATTATCACTATGGTTTATTTAATGCATATAATTTAAGGGCCAATTCCCTGATCATGTCGGGGCTGAACAGGGAAGCAATAGGGTACTTGAAAAAAGGCTTTGAGCATTGCGATACGCTTTCCAACCCAAGGGGAAAAGCCGTATTGCTGATCAACCTGGGCTTTGCTCATATGAATCTGTCCAATACCGATAGCGCAATCTATTATTACAATCAAACCTATCAGTATGCCCTCCGTCATAATATTAAAGATCTCCGCAATAAAGTAATGTATGATTTAGGGCTTATCCATCTTGACAGATCAGATTATTTGAATGCATACAAAAACCTAGTATCCATTTCAGATACCTTTTATCGAAATAAGGATACCTTGCTGCAAATTTTGTCCTACGGTTCTCTGGGTGTTTTGTATGCGAAGCTGGGCAACTTTGATTCTTCCTATGTGTACTATTTAAAGGCTAACGAACTTGATTTGTCATATAATCTATACGATAATATGGTGAATAGCTACAACAACATTGGTGAACTCTTTTTCAGGCTTAAACATGATTATGACAGTGCATTGTTTTATTATCGTAAGTCGCTGAATTACAGGCAAAAATTAAACAAAAACTATTACAAAAGTTCAGTCCATATAAATATTGGCAATGTTTATTATGAAAATGAAATCTACGATTCGGCCTATTATTATTATGCTTTGGCCGAAAGTGATTCCCTTACGGCCTATTTCCCTGAACAGCATGCTGCCGTGATGATCAATATTGGCGAATATTACCGTATAATCAACAATAATGAACAATCGCGGCCATATCTGCAGAAAGGCCTTGCTATTGCTGAAACCAACGGCTTTATCGGGTTTCTGTCAGTGGGTTATTTAAGCTTATCCCGCCTGGACAGCAGCGAAGGCCGCTGGGCGGGTTCTCTCCATCATTTTAAGAAGCATAAAACATTTTCCGATTCACTGGCAAGGCTTGCCGATCAAAATGAAGTGTCGAAGCTTGCATTGGCGAATTATATTTCCAAACAGACATACGACAATCAATTGCTGATCAAGGAAAATGATCTTAAAGCGGAGCTGATAAGAAATCAAAAAATCCTATTATATGGATCCATGGTGGCACTCTTGAGTGTCATTGTGGTGCTTGTAATTTTATTCCTGAACCGCAGAAGGATAAAAAAGCTTCATACTGCTCTCTCCGACAGACACACTGAACTTGAAAAACTGGCTATAGAGCTGAAAGCATCAAATGATAAGCTGAGCATCGAACAAAAAAACCTTGAAGAAGCAAATATCACCAAGGACAAGTTCTTGTCAATCCTGAGCCATGACCTGCGGGGGCCTTTTCACAGTTTGCTTGGCATGCTGCAACTGATGGATGATGACTGGACGGGCTTTTCTGATGAAGAGAAAAAAGACCATATCCATTCATTGTTCCTGTCATCGCAAAAAACCTCTGAACTAT
Organism: uncultured Bacteroides sp.; assembly: GCA_964601975.1. Lineage (GTDB taxonomy): Bacteria > Bacteroidota > Bacteroidia > Bacteroidales. Next base: position 15,986 of record CAZRPW010000092.1, on the reverse strand, counting down.
TGGAAGACATCCTGACCTGGGGTAAATCACAGCAGGGAAAACTGGATGCCCGCTTAACTTCCTTCAATGTTTACCATGCTATTGTATCGGTTGTAGAACTTTACCATATACTGGAGACCAATAAGAAAATACGAATGCTTATAAATGTCCCCGAAGATCTTGTTGTTTGCAGCGATCAGCGCTATTTTACACAGATAATGCAAAACCTGGTCAACAATGCCATTAAATTTAGTTACCGGGGAGGACGGGTAACCATAGATTATTCCGGGGATGGCTCTGCAATGGCATTTTGTGTCAGGGATGAAGGGGTCGGAATTCCGGAAGATAAGCTTGGGGATTTATTTAGTATTGGTTCTGACTTCAACAGGCCGGGCACCGAAAATGAAAAGAGCAGTGGAATGGGATTGATACTGTGTAAAGAATATGCAAACCTTATCAATGCCAGGCTTGAAGTTAGCAGTAGCGTTTCCAATCCTGAACAAGGAATAACCGGTGGCAGTGTTTTTTGCCTGACGATCGCATCCTCATCAAAAAAATAGAAAGCCGAATGTTTATTCTTCGATCTTAGCCTCTGATTTATCGTGTAAAATGATATTTGTTTTAACTTTGCCCTGTAATTTCAGCATGCCTCTTTAGCTCAGTTGGTAGAGCAGCTCACTCGTAATGAGCAGGTCGTCGGTTCGAGTCCGATGAGAGGCTCGGGCTTGCAGCAAAGCTGCAAGCATTGTCGATTGTCGATTGTCGATTGTCGATTGTCAATTGTCAATTGTCGATTGTCGATTTGTGATGTTGATTTACGAATAGTTTCCTGCAATCTCCCTCAGTTCAGCCAGCTGTTTGTCGCTCAAACCTTCCGGCTCATGGCCGCTGCTCTTTACCAGGAAGAAGATCCTGGCGGCCTTTCCAAGGATGTCAATCTGATCAAAGGTGTCGAAAACGGATTCTCCTATGGCGAACACTCCGTGCTTCTCCCACAGGGCTACTTTATAGTTTTTCAGGACTTTCAGTGTCTCCACGGCAATCTGCTCCGTGCCAGGAGTTACGTATGGTACAAAGCCAACACCGCCCGGAACGAAAACGATGGTTTCCGGATGCATGCCCCAGAGCAATTTGTTCAGTTTTTCCTGATTGCAGTATTCTTTTATTTGTGTGAGGGCAACCAATTCATTGGCATGGGTATGCATCACTACTTTCTCTTCGCTGCCCCTGCCGGCAATCATCTGGTGGATGCCCAGGTGGGTGGGCAGCTCTGATGTCGGCCTGAAGTTCCTTACAGCAGCCAGGTCTTTGCTTATGATCCGGTAACCGCTGCCTTTTTCGTCGAGCTGAATAATTTGAGCATTCATCATTGGCTCGCGGGCAAGGTCGCGCATGCGCTTGCCGGTTCCGCTTACAAAGAAATACCCGGACGCCAGCTCAGGATAAGCATTTTTTAATTCAAATTGCGGATATTCATCCAGGTTCAGGATCCCCTCTTCAATAAGACCGCTGATATTCACCGAAATATTCCCGGCATTGCGCTCGGCCCATCCGCGTTGCCACAAATAACCCGCAACTTCTCCTACTTCCAATATAATGTTCCTGAGTGCCGGGTTGTTTTTGATGAGGTCCATATTATTTGCTGTTGTATTTATCAGTTCATCTTGCTTCAAGGTACAGTCCAAAGGTAGAGATCATTGGCTTATCTTTTGCACTCTTTATGGTCAATTTAACCCTGGAGGCATTTGTAAGCGCTGTCTTCAGGATTCGTTTGTAGCCAATGCTCGTACCACTTGTCAGAAGATGCCATTTCCCGTTTTTAAATGCCTCTACCTTGAAGGATTTTACTTTCTGCCCTTCGGAAATCTTTTCTCCCAGCACGATCAAATTAAAGCTTCTTTTTTCAGGCAATTCAATGATCGTGGTGTTTCCATTGTCTTCCAAAAGAACGTCAGCACCCAGGGCAAGGTTGTTTTGAAATGTTTCCTGAAGGAATTCAGAAAACTCCATTAATCGTTGAACATCATTTTCATGGATCAATCCCCTTTGATCAGGAGGAATGTTTAATAGCAGGACCCCGTTTCTGCCCACAGAACCGTAATAAATATTTATCAGTTCCTCCAGGCTTTTCACCTGTTCATCCTGCGATGCATGATAAAACCATCCCGGCCTGATCGATACATCGCATTCGCCCGGGATCCAGTGGGTGCCATTTGGATCACCCGAATTCAGGTAGGCCTGATCTGAGCCTCCAATGCTTAATGAATCCTTATTTATCATACTCCAGTTGGTTTCTCCGGCTATGCCATGCTCATTCCCGATCCACCTGCATCCGGGGCCCGCATCGGAAAAGATTATGATATCCGGCTGAAGGCTGTAAACAAGCCTGAAAGTGCTGTCCCAGTCATAATATGTTTTACGGTCTATCTTTCGCACCTCATTCGCTCCCCCATAGTATCCGTCACCCCCATTGGCCCCATCGAACCATATCTCGGATATCTCTCCGTAATTCGAAAGTAATTCTATTAACTGCTTTCGGTAATAGTCCAGGTAATCAGCAGTGCCATAGTCTTTATGGTTCCTGTCCCAGGGTGAAAGATACAAGCCTGCTTTAAGACCATGACGACGGCAGGCATCAGCAAATTCCTTCACCAGGTCGCCCTCGCCATTCTTCCAGGGGCTGTTCTTAACGGAGTGATCGGTATATGCCGAAGGCCAGAGACAAAACCCGTCATGATGTTTTGCTGTGAGTATCAATTGTTTCATCCCGGCATTTTTTGCGGTTTCGGCCCATTGATCAGCATTAAGGGCTGTTGGATCGAACAATTCAGGCGATTCATCTCCATAACCCCACTCTTTATCTGTAAAAGTATTGATAGAGAAATGGATAAACCCTATCAGTTCCATCTGCTGGTACTCCAGCTGAGGCTGTGAAGGGATCACGCCAGCCGCATCGGATCTTCTTTCAAGGGGCTGACATGAAAATACTGCCAGGCCTGAAAGAAGGATAAAGAACAAGGTTTTTCTGTACATATTAAATCAAATAATTCCTCGTGGCTTGCCAGGGGAAAAGTCAAATTAAGAATTTCCTTTAATTCAAAATGAGTTCAATTACCGGGATCTCTATATCTGGTTTCACCATGGGAAGGATGAGCATCAGGTCCTTTTCTTCCAGGCTTTCCTGGTGTGTAACATTGTGCCTCGGTTTTCCAAATTTTATCTCCGAACCATCGTGAAGGAATTGCGCATATTTTACTTTGCCTTTATATCCTTCCAGCTTAAACCACTGCATAGGATAATCGAGGAGGTGAATGTATAGCCGCTTTGTTTCAGGATTATATGTTACCAACGATTGGTCGGGTGTTGTGTAGCCCTCAGGTGCCTCAGTACATCCATAAATGGCACGAGAATTCCATTCCATCCATTGCCCCATTTCAAACAGTTTTTCCTGTGCCCGGTAATCAATCGTACCGCGTGCAGTAGGGCCGACATTCAACAAAAGATTCCCTCCCTTACTCACGGTTTCAATTAATAAAACCAGCAATTGTTTGGTGTCTTTCCATGTGGCTTCATCTCTGTGATACCCCCATGATCCGGAAAATGTCTGACAGGTTTCCCAGGGCACTTTCTGCCCGTTTTTCTCAGGCCATTCCGATACTTTGTACTGCTCAGGTGTAGTAAAATCCCAGCCTCCTTCAACATCAAGCAGATCGAGCCTGTCGTTGATGATTATTCCCGGTTGCAGTTCACGAACCATTTTCAGGAGGTTTTCTGAATCCCAGTCATCCCTGTCTTTACCATCCGTTCCGGAAGGGAAGGAATAATCCAGCCAGATGATATCGATTTTCCCATACTTGGTCAGGATCTCACGAACCTGATTTTTAACATATTCGCGGTAAACGTTCATGTCCTTGCCCTTATTCAGTTCCCTGTATTCTTCCTCCGTTGATGCACTTTGCGGATGGTTTCTGTCAATGGTATAATCAGGATGATGCCAGTCGAGCAGTGAATAATAAAATCCGATTTTCAGGCCTTCGGCCCGGAAGGCATCCACCCATTCTTTTAAAAGGTCTCTGCCGGCAGGTGTATTGGGTGCATCGTAATCGGTAAATTCAGAATCGAATAAACAAAAGCCTTCATGATGCTTACTGGTGATCACCGCATATTTCATCCCGGCTGCTTTGGCCATCTTTGCCCACTCGCGGGGCTGGTAAAGATCCGGATCAAACATTTCAAAATACTTCTCATAGTCTTCATTGGTCATCCTCTCATACCGCTTCACCCATTCGTGCCTGGCCGGCATCGAATACAAACCCCAATGGATGAACATCCCAAAACGGTCATGGGTCCACCAGGCCATGCGTTCCTGCTTTTGCTCAGGGCTTTCAACAGGCAATTGTGTATGCACTGTAGGGTGAATGATCATGAATAGGATGAAAAGGACGCAATATTTTTTCATGGAGGCAAGAGGGGTGGGATTTTTTTCTTTCATGGCTTGATATGTATAAATTAGTCCGGGGGAATAGAAAGGACCAAGTTAGCCGATATGCGATAATTTACCAAGATTATTTTGACCGGTCAATATTCCGGCCATGTTCAGAAATGACAAATATATGATCGTTTCAGGAAATGGAAGAAAGTTTCTAAAGCTGAACTGCTGGAGCAGTTCACTCTGGATGAGGGGTCGCAGGTTTCAGCCCGATGAGAGGCTCAGGCTTGCTTTAGAACCTCAGGATCCGACCAGGGCAGGCTAATTATTTAGCCAGGGAGAAAAGAAATTCCACGCCATCACCTTTTACGCTCCTGACCGAGATCTCGCCTTTATGGAGGATGACAGCATTTTTAACAATAGCAAGTCCCAGGCCTGTTCCCCCGATCTTTCGTGAGCGGCCTGAATCAATCCTGTAAAAACGCTCAAAGATCCGATGAAGATGCTTCTCAGGAATACCAATGCCGGAATCGGAAAAAGAAAAATAGAAATATTTCTTGTCTGAGAGGTATTGATTGATCTTAATGGTGATCCCTTCCCCACCGTAATGAATTGAATTTTCCATGAGGTTATGGAATATGGAATAGATCAATGATTTGCTTCCATTGATCTCCACATTTCCTTCTACCATCACTTCAACATTTATTTTTCTCTCCTCCAGGGATGGTTGAAAATGTTCGGCAACTTCATTTATTGCATCAGCGATGTTTACTTTTTCAAAACCAAAATGATCAGAGGCCTCTTCAATCTTGTTGAGCATGACAATATCGCTGATGAGGCTTGTCAGGCGATCGGCCTGGGCATATGCCTTCGTGATAAAGTATTTCTTTTTCTCGTCATCGATATTCTCATTATTGAGCAGGGTCTCCAGGAACCCCCTGACCATTGATACGGGTGTTTTTAGTTCGTGGGCGATGTTGGAGGTCATTTGTTGTTTCATCAGTCGCCGCTTCTCCAGTTTCGTATTATCAGCTATCAGCACCTCAAAACTGCCATCAGGGAAAACGATGCACTGTATGATAAAATAAGTGCCGTTTTTATAAACCTGGTACTCGAGGCGTTGGAGGTCGTCAGTTTGCAGCGTTGATCTTGAGGAATTTTCTTCCTCAATGAAGTCAAGCACGGGCTGGAATTCACTGACTTCGAAAATCTGTTCGATATTCAATGTCAGCTCCTCGGCAATAATGTTGAGATATTGTACAAATTGGTTATTGTGAAGTATTTTCGTCTTTTCTGATGTAAAGAAAGCAACCCCTTCCTTCAGCGCCAGCAGATGGCTGAATAATCTTTCTTTCTGGAAACTGATCTCTTCTTTTGCCTGGTGGAGATTGTTGTACATCTGTATGATCTGCCGGCTGATCACACCCAGCTCATTATTGGGGAAACTTAGGTTGGGATCAACACGCTCACCATTGCCTGCCTTTACTGAAAAATCCTTCAACTTGGTGATGGTTTCGCCAACCCTCCTGGTGAGAAAATGCAGCAATATCCATGTCAGCACAAACAAGCCTATCATAAAGGCCAGAAACATCTTGTCGACCTTCAGGAAATTGATGGTGGACAGGTTGTACTCCGCGGCCACCCTTACAAAATAGCCGTCGAAGTAACGAGCGAAGTAGTAAAAATCCTTTCCTGTGGTAGCGGATGTCCTGATATCAGAGCCTTTTTGTGAATAGAGCGCTTTCATCAACTCGGGCCGGTCCTTATGGTTCTCCATCATTTCATAATCCCTGACATAACTGTCATAGAGGACCGCGCCTTCCAGGTTAATGATGGTGATCCTGACATTCTCCACCGGGATGATATGATAGAGCGAATCCAGAAGTTTTATATTACCTGTTTCCCGTAAATGCTTTGTTTCCAGGTAGCGGCTGGTCAGTAGCGTTACATCGTCCAGCCTCCTTTCGAGTTCTTCGGTACGGTAACTTTTTTCACGGGAATATTGAAAAAATGTCACTACCAGGCCGAAGGCAATGAAAATGGCAAAATAGTAAAGGAATATTTCTCTTCTGAAAGTTGGTTTTAACAGCATCTTTTGATCATTATTACTGATTCTTATCTAATTGGTATCGATAAAATAGCCATAACCGGTCCTGTTCTTCAGGTAGTCGGCGTACGGCCCCAGTTTTTTCCTGAGGCGTGCTATGTTAACATCAATGGTTCGTTCATTTACGATTACGTCATACGGCCATACCCTGGACAGGATTTCCTTTCGATCAAAAATTTTCCCCGCATTTTCAATCAGCAAGCGAAGAATTTCGAATTCCTTCGGAGTAAGCTCAGTTTTTACGCTGTCGATGATCAATTGCTTATTCACCAGGTCCAATTCAATACCCTCAAGGGTCAATTTCAGTATGTCTTGTTCTATGTCATCCACCTCGGCCCTCCTCAATACAGCTTTTACCCGGGCAAGCAATTCTCTTATGGAGAAGGGCTTGGAGATATAATCATCCGCACCCAGCGTAAACCCGGTAAGGATGTCGTTTTCGGTATCTTTTGCGGTGAGGAAGATCAGCGGCACCTTCAGGCCGAGGTCTTTCTTCAGGTGATCTGCCAGCTTAAACCCCGACATATGGCCCATCATGACATCCAGGATGAAGAGGTCGAAATGGCTTAGTTCCCGCTGAATGGCTTCCTCCGCCGAGTACGCCACATCAACCTTGAACCCTTCAGCCTCCAGGTTAAACTGAAGGATTTCACAAAGGTCTTCCTCATCGTCAACGACCAGGATATGTAATGGTTTCTCGCTCATTTTTATGTTTCGATAGTTTTATTGTCATCCCCCTGCTCATCCTTATTCACATCAGGAATATGCTTGATATGGCCTTCATGTCGCACATCCTTTCCTTCAAGGGAATAAATGGATGCCTCCGCAATATTGGTGGCATGATCGGCAATACGTTCAATATTCGATAATATGCTGTTAATGCTGATAAAGCTGCGCAGGATATGCTGGTTTTCTTTCGATAGCTTGCTGTTGGAAATGGCCTTTTTGATCAGCTTGTGGTGCATTTCATCCACAACCGAATCATTTCCGATAGTCCAAATGGCCAGGTCCCTGTCATTATTGAGGTACGACAGCAATGATTTCCTTACCATGATCACACTCGACATGAGCATATTGGAGATAAGCTCCGACATGTCTTCGAATATATCAGGATCCTTAATCTTTTTGATGGCATTGGCTATATTGATAATCATATCGCCGATCCTTTCGAGATTAAGTGTCATGCGGTAGGATGCTATCAGCTTACGAAGGTCGCTGGCCAGTGGCTGATACAGAACGATTGAGTTAATGATCTTCTCACTGATCACTACTTCATAGCTATCGATCCTTTTTTCGTTCGATTTTATCTCCTCAAGGTCGAGATGGGAGGTCCCAATATCTTCCGAGATGATCACTTTTTCGAGCAGGTCAAGCTGGCTTAGGATGAGATTGGCAACGTTACTGAAATCATTCAGTATTTCTCTCATTGCCTCTTCTTTCTTTGTATTCATCTTTTGAAACCGATTTAATGCTTAAAAATAAGCTATTAACCATTACTATTAACCAAATTTCCCGGTGAGATAGCCTTCAGTGCGCTTATCTTTCGGGTTGGTGAACATCACCTGTGTGGGTCCGTATTCTACCAGTTCACCGAGGTACATGAACATGGAATAATCAGATATCCTTGCTGCTTGCGACATGTTGTGAGTCACAAGGATGATGGAATATTCCTTTTTAAGTTCTACCAGCAGGTCTTCGATCCTTGCAGTGGAAACGGGATCGAGGGCCGAGGTGGGTTCATCAAGCAATATTACCTCGGGCTGAAAGGCCAGTGCCCGGGCAATGCATAACCTCTGTTGCTGCCCTCCTGACAGGAAGGTCCCCTTTTTATATAGAGAATCCTTAACTTCGTCCCATAAGGCCACATCCATGAGTGACTTCTCTACAATATGATCACGTTCGGATCTTTTTAACCTGATATTGTTGAACTTGTAACCGGCGATCACGTTATCATAGATACTCAGTGTCGGGAAGGGGTTGGGCCTCTGAAAGACCATGCCGACTTTTCTCCTTAGACTTATGGTCGACATTTCCGAAATATCTTCACCATTCAGAAGAATCGTCCCTGTGGTCTCAATGTTGGGGTACAGCTCATGCATCCTGTTTAAGGCCCTTAGCAGTGTACTTTTGCCACAGCCTGAAGGCCCCATGATGGCGGTGATGACATTATGCCTGACCTCAGCGGTCACCCTATTTACAGCATATTTACCCTTATCGTAGGAAATACTGAGGTCTTTCATCGCAATGACCGGGGCACCATCATATTGCATCTTGTCTTTCTCCATATCTTTAAAATACATTTCTTTTTGCAATTATTCGTCTTGCAATAAGGTTAAGTGTGAGCACAAATCCCATGAGGAAAAGGGAAGAGCTCCATATCAGGTCAACCATATTGGGATCGTTATAAAAGTCCCAGATAAGCAACGGAACAGCGCTCGTTGGTTTATCAATATTGAAGTTTATTGCAGGGCTGCCCAGGGAGGTAAGCAGCAGGGGGGCTGTTTCGCCCAACACCCTTGAAATGGCTAAGAGTATGCCGGTCAGTATTCCACTGAACCCTGTCGGGATCAGTACACGCAGGATGATCTTATAGTAAGGAACACCCAGGGCAACACCGGCTTCTTTAATGGTGTCGGGCACCATCTTCATGGTCTCTTCCGTGCTTCTGATGATCAGGGGCAGCATCATGATCGCCAGCGCAACACTGCCGGCGAGTGCAGAATAACCATTTGTGATATTCTTGACTATCCAGATATAGGCAATCAGCCCCAGTACGATTGAAGGGATGCCCTGCATGACTTCGGTTATACCACGCACAACGGCGGCAAAATGGCTCTTTTGATGTTCATAGAGATATACGCCACCTAGTATCCCGACCGGAATGGCCATGACCGATGCCAGGGCTACCATGAATAAGGTTCCCGTGATCCCGTTAACGATACCTCCGGGAATGATCTCACCATTAGCTACGGCGGTCATCGCTTCCAGGGTATTGGGAGCTACCTGGGTGAAAAAGTCAAGGTTGATCTGGCCGATCCCTTTAGAAATAAGTTTGAACAGGATCAGGAAGATGGGCAATATGGTTATGGCCGAAAGGATAATGACCAGTACCTTGAACAGGATGTTTTTACGTTTCCTGGCTTTCTCGTTGGTTTGATATTTTATCCTTTCCAGCGACATTGGCTACTTAATTGGTGACGGTTTTAATGATCAACTTCCCAATGGCATTTACCAGGGCTGATATTAAGAAGAGCAGTAACCCAATGGCGATGAGGGCACTCAGCTTCAGCCCGTCGGCTTCCCCAAACTGGTTTGCTATGACGCTTGCCATGGTGTTTCCGGTGGCCACCAGCGAATCCGGGATCCTGTTTGAATTCCCTATCAGCATGGTTACTGCCATGGTTTCGCCAAGGGCTCTTCCAAAGGCCAGGATATAGCTTGCAATGATGCCGGAGCGGGCATTGGGGATGATCACATGAAAGATCACCTCAAAGCGGGTGGCCCCCAGCGAATATGCCGCTTCCTTCAGTTCATTGGGTATCATGGAAATGATCTCGCTGCTTAAGGAGGTCGCATATGGGATGATCATGATGGCCAGAATAAGCCCCGCAGTGAAAACACCAAACCCCTGAGAACTGATGCCTATATCGACCAGGAACGGCCGAAGCACATAAAATCCCCAGAGACCATAAACGATTGACGGTATCCCGGCAAGCAATCCAACCAGTGCATTCAGGACATTGGCAATTCTGGTTTTCCTGTAATATTCCCCAATGAACAGCGAGGCCGTAAAAGCCAGGGGCAGGCAAATTACGAGTGCCAGGATTGATGTAATAAGGGTCCCTGCAATAAATGGCATGGCACCATATACCTCATTTCCCCTTGTGGGATTCCATTCTGATGAAAAGATAAATCCAAAACCGAACTCCTTAAAGGCAGGCACGGCCCCCCCCACGAGGGAAAAGGCCATACCTGCAGTTAGCAGCACGATCACAAGCGATGCTGCAAAGAGAATTATCCTGGTTATTTTTTCACTTTTCAATGTCTTGAACGATCAAAAGTATTTACTGTACCGGTTTGCCGTCGTATGTTACCGATCCCAGTATTTCTTGTGCCCTCAACACGGCAGATTCGGGCAGGGGTGCATAATGAACCGTCGGAGCGACAGCCTGTGCCTCGCTGCTGATGATCCATTGAAGGAATTTTACCGTGGCTTCAGCCTTTGTCCGGCTGCGGCCATCGTACGACTGTTCTTTATAAAGGAGTATCCACGTAAAACCGCTGATCGGGTATGCCTCCGGGTCGTCGGAATTTGTAAGCATAATGCGTGTATCGGCAGGTATATCAGTATTTGCAGCTGCACTGATGGAGGCCATCGAGGGGATTACATATGATCCGGACGAATTCTGGACAGCCGCAAAGGAGATCTTCTGTGAAAAAGCAAATTCGGAACCTATGTATCCAATGGCTCCTTCGGTTTGTCCGATGGTGCCGGCTACACCTGGATTACCCTTTGCCCCAATACCAACCGGCCAGTTGAGCGATTTCCCGGTGCCTACCTGCTGGCTCCACTTTTCACTTACTTTGCTCATGTAGTCACTGAAAATAAAGGTAGTGCCTGACCCGTCGGAACGGTAAACTACAGTGATCGCAAGATCAGGCAAGTTTAAACCCGGATTTATGGCCATGATGGCAGGATCATTCCACTGCGTAATGCGGCCGAGAAAAATTCCTTCGAGCAAAGCGTCAGAGAGATTAAGGGCTTCGATACCCTGAAGCTTGAATGCCACTACAACGGCGCCGATGCAGGTTGGAATATGAACCACCTCGGCCGGCATTTCAGCAAGCTGTTCATCGTCAAGGAATGCATCAGAACCACCAAAATCGATCACCCGGTCCTTGAGGCTACGGATTCCACCTCCTGACCCTATTCCGCCATAGGTGAGATTCACACCGGTAGCTTCGGAGTACTTGGCAAATGAAAGGTTGTAAAAAGGCAAGGGAAAAGTTGCCCCGGCAGCGGTGAGGCTCACCTCTTCGCTTTTGGCATCGCCAGACTGCTGTGCGTTCTGGCACGCTGCAAAGCTTACAGCGATCATAATAAAGACAAATAATTTTTTCATGCTTGTTGTATTTTATTTTAATATGGGTTACAATTTAAATTCGAGGTTCAGATAAACGCTATATGCAGCAGGGACTGTGCCTTCCCTTGGTTGCCACAGGTGGAAGTTCGGTCCGATCTTTACATACTTGACCGGGCTGTATTCAAAACCTGCCAGAAATAGCTGTCCGTCCTTACCATAATTCCACGGATGCTCAAAGCCATTCTGCTTAACAGATTCAAGGTAATCATAGCGTCCGTAAACGCCAATATGTTTATTGATGGTGTAAGAGCCGTAAAAGGAAAATCCCGAGTAATCATTCCCGTCGAAGTTGAAATGGTTTAATTGCAGGTTGTATTCCCCTCCGACCGACCATTTGGCTGCCGTCCAGCCCAGGAAGGCGGCAATGGTTTGCTGGTTGGTATCGGCAGTGGTAATATCATAATATCCTCGGATAGTCATTTTCTCAAATATGGTGAAGGTTGCCCCCATGCTTGCTTTAAATGTGCTGTCAAGCTGGATCAGTTTATAGCCTTCCCCATTCATAAATGCTGCATCCACGCTCACAAAATCAGCTATTTGATAAGTCATGATCAGCCCGAGGTCGGCACTTGGGCCAAACTTGTATTCGTCCTGGAATGATTTCATGATGTAGCGGTGCCCCCATACTTTTTCCTGGACTTCAAACTGGTTGCTGGGAATCATTCCGAGGGAAGCACTGAATTTCCCCAGCTTGTACTTTAAATAAGCATTTTTGAGGTATGCTACATTTTTGAAACCACCAACGCCGGGGTCACCCACATCAAGGATCACCCTGCCTGAGAAATTTTTTGTGAAGGAATGTTCATATCCAAGATAGGCACGCGTCACCTCAAACTGTGACAGGTTTTTACCACCCTGCCAGGTGCTGTTAAAATTGGTGAAGACCTTTAAAATAGGCGCACCATGGGGTGTGAACGTTTCATCAGGACCTTGCTGGCCCCGGGCATTTAAGCTGCCTAATGATATCATTGCAATCAATGCAGCAAAAGGGAATAGTTTTTTCATGATATTCATTTAAATTAGTATTTAGCTGCAAAATTGAACCAGAATTATTTCAATGAAGTTAAATAATTATTACATAATTGTTGCAATTATCAAAATTTTAAGAAAAAAATGCACCCGGGACCTCAGGGGCTGTAGTGTGAAAGAAAGCTTAAACCGGAATACTTTTCCAGGATGACAACAGGCTTTTCGCAAGTGATGCTGAAACTTCCCACAGGACCTTTCCGTTAGACGGTGAAGTGGCTTTCGGATCCATATCTTTCCGGCTCATAAGAAAGAGGTAGTCGAGCGGTTTGCCTTCCACATCTTTGGATGTGGCCAGATAGAGGATGGGCTCACATGCCTTTTCGGGTGAACGGAAGAAAATGCTGAATGTCAGCTTCAGAAGGGGCTGGAAGATCTTTGGTGCTTCACGTGCTATGTTGCTGTTAACCGGGCCCGGACAAAGTGCGAAAACAGAATATGCCGTTTTATTATCCGGGTTCAGGCGACGCGATAATTCACAGGCAAAGGTGGTCATCAGGAGCTTGTAATGTCCGTACAATTCCATCGTTTTTCCGATCTTAAAGTCCTTGTATTCGCCAAAAGCATTCAGGTCGAATGACTTTGGATTGCGGTGGCTTTCCGAGGAAACAAAAATGATCCTGGGCAGCTTTCCTTCGCTTCTGTCGAATATGTCAAGATCCAGCAATTTATTGATAAGGATGAACTTGGAAAAGTAATTCACCATGAACATTTGCTCCAGCCCCTGTGGTGTTTTTCTGCTTTTTTTAGGAACCACGGCTGCATTGCAAATAAGGATATCGATCCTGTTAAATTTCGCCTTCAGCTCAGTGGCAAATTTTACGATAGAATCAATGTCGTTCAGATCAACAAAAAGCATGGAGATTTTATCCGACCCACTCATTTCCTTCACTTTTTCGCCTTTGACAGGGATTCCGCTTCTCACGGCCATGATTACCTCCGCTCCGCGTTTGGCCATGTCAACGGCCGTGGCAAACCCCAGTCCTGAACTTGATCCGGTGATTACCACCCTTTTTCCGTCGAGGCGGTCTGTATCCTTTAGTTCCCCTGCCGGGATGTGCTTTTTAAAAAGGTCGCGGATGCCGGTGATGGTTGCAGTGACGGGGGATTTATAGTGATTTTCTTTAGACTTGGTCATACTCATTGATTATGGATTATCCTCTTTCGCTAAAGCTACAGAGGACACAGTGGATGATGGATTTTGGATGTATTTTAAATATAAGGGGATGCGCTGGCGGATGTCTTCTTTTGTTAAGCCAAAGTCACGGAGCGAGTATTGATGTGTGCCATATTTTTGGGGTGGGTTTTGCTGTTCGGCAGCCCGGAACTTTTTCAAAAGGTCCTCGCTGACCCCGCCATAAATGCGGTCAAGGATATTACCGGAATCGCTCACCAGGGCTTCATATTTGATGTCCAGGAATTTCTCCTGTTTCAGCGTATTCCGATAGGCCATTCCCTTTTCAAGGATAAAGGTGCTTTTCCTTACCCAGTGTTCGGCCACATGTTCGAGGGTAACCTCATTGCTGAACAAGGCCCTGCTATGCGACATCATGCTCAGGAATGAAGGGATGGAAACACAGGGGTCACGATGGGTCCAAAGAAAGTTTATGTCACCAAAGGTTTTTTGCGCCAGACCGAGAAATTCCAGGTGGTGTGGCGATTTCAATATCCAGCGTTTTGCCGGCCTTTGCCACTGCAGCAACTTCATCAGCTTCGCTGCATATTCATAGGCATGGGTTTGATCGGTCTTTTCGAGCCAGGCCGCATAAGAAGGCACATTCATGGTCGCTTCTGCCGTAGTGCTTAAAAATGTGGTATCCAGAAGCAGGATATCTTCTTCAGGGGCCAGGTGCTCCACGGGGTGGATGGCAAAGAACCCTGGTGCCATGATCCTGAGTGCTTTTTCAGCCATTTTAGCTTTATTCATGCGCTTCACAGGGCTTCCGTTTTCACTCAGAAAGGGGGCAGGGTTGATGGCTTCCCAGCTGGCAAGTACACGATTATCAGGATCGGCATTCAGCAAACGCTGAAGCTTTGTTGTTCCGGTGCGCTGCAATCCTGCGATCATCCATACCGGGTAAACGTCCTGCTCCAGGATCTCAGGATGCTTTTTAAAGAAATACTCAGCCCTCAGGCGGTTCTGAAGCAGGTTTGAGATGCGTTCTTTCGATATGAACATGCCCACAGGGTGGAGGTTTGCTTCTTCGTTGATCGAATACAACATCCTGTCAAGGGGTTCATCCCAAAAGTCTTTGCCCAGGTCATCAAGTCCGGTGGATTTCTTCGCGGAGCGAATAAGCTTGTCCTTATCGAGCTTTATTTTTGTTCCGAGGGGATAAGATGCCTTCCAGCCTTTGTTCAGCGATCGGAACCACCATGGCATTTTTATGAAATCCTCCGGAGAAACTGTTTTTTCTTTTTTAGTCATTTTTGATCTCTTTCAACTTTATCACCCTGCAATTTGGTTCAATAGGCTTAGCGCCATCTTCAAGGCGGTACCAGCGCCAGCACATCGTCCCTTCATGATGACCACATGTTTCGATCCAGTTTGCCTGGCCGGGATCGGAATGGGCGACAATGATTTTTACACTCCCATCTTCATTGTATACAGCATTTCCCTTGCTGATACAGATATTAAAATAACGGTAATCCAGCGATTCCATCCAGTAGTTGTTTAATTGGAAGTTCCAGGAGTCGCAGGATGGAGGCATCACCTCAATGAGCAGTGCTTCGTCGGGTGCAAGTTTCCAATGGCTGTGATGGTAAATGATGGCGGCATCGCCTCCGGCAGCATTTGAAACGGCCGGATCGAAAAGGGGAAGCTGGTTGGTGTGTTTCTGAAATCCCTTTGCCCATTTTGCAAAAAGCATGGGCGCACCGGCCACAAAAAGTGCCGCTGTTTCCAGGCCTTTATCAATGCTTTCAGGAGTGAGCGGGTCAGGCTTTCCATCGCCACCAATACGCTCAATAAACAAATCGGCAGGGATCTCTGCATTCCTTTTCAGGAAGGTCTGGCGGACCATGGCCATGCCGGTGTCATCTTCGAGCTTCAGCCAGTTTTTGCCTCTTCTTTCTTTGCTCAGAATGATCTCAAAGCTGCCGTCCTCTTCAAGGATCAGGTCCTTATGTTCCAGTACACCACAGGGGGCCAGTCCGCCGGTGCTGCCGTAATTTCCATTCTGGGTAAAAAATCCCAGGTAGTGAACGCTATTTCTTTTTCCGCTGATGCGGTATTCATAGTTCCCACTGATCTGGGCATTGAAATAATGGTTGTCGGGATTGTCGGCCCCCATCTTCACGG
>CAZRPW010000091.1:0-18263 GCA_964601975.1 uncultured Bacteroides sp. | reverse complement strand
TGTTAGTTGTGTTGGTGAATCTGCTGCAAAGTTGATAATAAAAATTCAATTTGGCAGCCAATTTGTCAGTAAACCTGACATGCACAGGAAGGATTTCCCCCCGTTTTTGTGTCATTATTGCACTGGAAGGCAAAAAACAGCTTATGGCATAATCTTCGATAGGAAGAGGTAGCTGGTTAATTAGCAATTGGTAAATAGCAATTGGTAAATAGTAAATAGCAATTGGTAAATAGTAAATAGCAAGTGGTAAATAGCAAGTGGTAAATAGTAAATAGCAATTGGCTAATAGCAAGTGGTAAATAGAGAACGAAGAAGTTAGTAAAATATAAAATAGACAGAAGTTATGAGTAAGATTATCGGAATAGACCTTGGAACCACAAACTCTTGTGTTTCAGTTATGGAAGGTAACGAACCGGTCGTAATTCCCAACAGTGAAGGGAAACGCACCACCCCGTCAGTGGTGGCATTCGTTGAGAACGGAGAGAGAAAAGTGGGTGACCCTGCCAAAAGACAGGCCATTACCAATCCCACCAAGACCATCTCATCCATCAAGCGTTTTATGGGAGAATCCTTCGACCGCGTTTCAAAGGAAATCGGAAGAGTTCCATACAAAGTAGTGAAGGGTGAGAACAATACCCCACGCGTTCAGATCGACGATCGCAAATACTCACCCCAGGAGATTTCAGCCATGATCCTTCAGAAGATGAAGAAGACTGCTGAAGATTATCTTGGACATGAGGTGACGGAAGCAGTCGTTACTGTTCCTGCATATTTCAGCGATTCGCAGCGTCAGGCAACCAAAGAGGCCGGGGAGATTGCCGGACTTAAAGTGAAAAGGATCATTAACGAGCCTACAGCAGCGTCGCTGGCTTACGGACTCGACAAGAAAACTTCTGATCTTAAAATCGCTGTATTCGACCTGGGGGGAGGTACCTTTGATATTTCCATCCTCGAATTGGGTGACGGAGTTTTCGAAGTAAAATCCACCAATGGTGATACCCACCTGGGAGGTGATGATTTTGACCAGGTAATTATCGACTGGCTTGCCGACGAATTTAAGAAGGACGAAGGACTTGACCTGAAAAAGGATCCCATGGCCCTTCAGCGTTTGAAGGAAGCTGCCGAAAAAGCCAAAATCGAGCTTTCCAGTTCTACCCAGACCGAGATCAACCTTCCCTATATCATGCCTGTGGACGGAGTTCCCAAGCACCTTGTAAAGAGCCTTTCAAGAGCCAAGTTTGAGAGTCTTGCAGATTCCCTGATCCAGGCCACCATTGAGCCCTGTAAAAAGGCTTTGAAGGATTCCGGTTACAGCCAGAAAGATATCAATGAAGTGATCCTCGTAGGAGGTTCCACAAGAATTCCGGCCATTCAGAAGGTGGTTGAGGATTTCTTCGGGAAAGCCCCCTCAAAAGGAGTAAACCCCGATGAGGTAGTAGCCGTTGGAGCAGCTATCCAGGGTGGCGTACTTACCGGTGAGGTGAAAGACGTGCTGCTTCTTGATGTAACTCCACTGTCACTGGGTATTGAAACCATGGGTAGTGTGAATACCAAACTCATTGAGTCAAACACAACCATCCCTACCAAAAAAACACAGACTTTCACCACAGCGGCCGACAACCAGCCCTCCGTGGAGATCCATGTATTGCAGGGTGAGCGTGCCATGGCTAAAGACAACAAAACAATCGGACGTTTTCACCTGGACGGAATTCCACCTTCACCAAGGGGTCTGCCCCAGATCGAAGTAACCTTCGACATTGATGCCAACGGAATCCTGAATGTTAGCGCAAAAGATAAAGGAACAGGTAAAGAGCAGAGCATACGCATCGAAGCCTCATCCGGACTCTCAGACGCTGAGATTGAGAAGATGAAAAAGGAAGCCCAGGAGAACGAGGAAGCCGATAAGCTTGCCAAGGAGCGTATCGAGAAACTGAACAATGCCGACAGCCTGGTATTCCAGACAGAGAAACAGCTGTCCGAGTTTGGAGATAAGATTCCAGCCGAAAAGAAGGCGCCTATCGAAGAAGCCCTCACCAAGTTGAAAGAGGCCCACAAGTCGGAAGACATGGAAGCCATCGAGAAAACAATGGAAACGCTGAATACAGCATGGCAGGCAGCTTCCCAGGACATCTACAATGCCCAGCAGTCGGCCGAAGGCAAACAGCCCGGTGACGGTCCCCAGGGCGCCCCACAGGATGCGCCACAGGGTAAAGGCGATGATGAAGTAACCGATGTTGACTTCGAAGAAGTAAAATAGATATCTCACCATTTTATGGTTTAAAAGGGGACCGTTCTCCGCCTGCGGCGGAGAACGGTCCCCTTCGTATTTTTGGCACTGAAAAGTCGATGCTTTTCTCTTTTTGGCTATATTTGAATGTATATGAAGAAGCTGGCTATACTGATGATTTTATTCTCTGCCACAGCTCCCATGTTTGCACAGAATATGTTGGACGAGCAGGGCAGAAAAACGGGGACCTGGAGGCTTGAGTATCCAAATGGGAAAACGCTGTATGAAGGGTCTTTCCTGGCGGGGAAACCTGTCGGACTAATGACTCGTTATTATGACACAGGAGCATTGAGGGCACGAATGTGGTTCGACTCGGAACAGGATCGTAGCCGTGCTGAATTGTATTACAAGGATGGTAAAAAAGCAGCAGAAGGAATTTATTTGGACAAGGAAAAGGATTCGGTGTGGACCTATTATTCCGAATTTGACGGATCCGTGAGAATCCGGGAATCTTATTCAGGGGGAAGGGTTCATGGAAAATCCCTTTCCTATTATCCTGGCGGGGAAGTCTCTGAAGAAGTCAACTGGGAAATGGACAACAGGGAAGGGCCATGGCTACAATATTACGATGATGGGACTATCAGGCTAAAAGGCAGCTACCAGAATAATATGCTCACCGGAGCATACGAGGTATACTATCCGGGCAAGATCCTGATGATGAGCGGCACATATTTGGATGACAAATCTGAAGGCACCTGGAGCTACTATGACGAAGACGGGGAACTACTTTACACCCTTGATTATAAAAATGGTCAACCCGTAAATCCGGAGGAATATATGAGAATAATGCAGGATACCCTTCTAAGATATGATAGCATTGAAACACCACAACCTGTCCAGCTCTTTTAACATGAAGTTCTGGATTACGGCCATTGCGCTGGCAATGACATCCCTTGTCTCCGGACAGAAAATCGGGGACGGTGTTTACTGGGTATACTTTACAGACAAGCATGATAATGGATACCTGACAACCCGGCCCGCCGAATTTCTATCTCAGCGATCCATCGACCGAAGAGCGTGGCAAAGTCTGGGCATCAGCCTCACTGATGAACCTGTGACTGCCAACTACGTGGATTCACTGCGAGCCATGGGTGTTGAGCTGGCTCATATCTCCAGGTGGCTCAACGGAGCTGTTCTTGTCAATGCCAATGATGATTTGTTCAACCGGGTACTGGCGCTGTCCTTTGTGGATACCAATCCGTGGGTTCCTGAAATCGACCCTCTATGGTTCCCTCCCCTTCCTTCGGGGGGAAGGTTTGAACCAGCACTGGAATCTCCACCCGATTACCAGTACGGAATAGCTACAGAACAGATAGAGCAATTGAAAACCAACCTTCTTCACCAGGAAGGATATACCGGCCGGGGAGTCAGAGTGGCAGTAATCGATGCCGGATTCAGAGATGTGGACTCCCTCCCATCCTTTGAGTCAATGATCAGCGAAGGCCGACTGCTGGGAACACGGAACTTTATTAATGATAGTTCTGTATACAGACTGGTAAATACACATGGGACCTATGTACTTTCCATCATCGGGGCCGACTGGAACGAGAATATGATGGGAACAGCACCTGGAGCATATTACTTCCTTTGCTCCACGGAGAATGTTCATTCCGAAACACGGATCGAAGAGCTCGCCTGGGTGGAGGCTGCTGAGTATATGGACAGCCTGGGTTTTGATGTATTCAATACTTCATTGGGGTATTCGGATTTTGACGGGACTGAATTCGATCATGAATACAGTGACATGGACGGTCAGACTACCCTGATTTCCAGGGCTGCATCCATGCTGGCCTCGAAGGGGATTATACTTTGCAACAGTGCTGGAAATGAAGGAAATAATGACTGGTATTACCTCACTGCTCCCTCAGATGCATCGGATATTATTTGCGTGGGAGCGGTCGACAGCACCGGTTTTCTTGCCCCTTTCAGTTCAAGGGGTCCATCCTTTGATGGCAGGGTGAAACCCGACCTGATGGCCATGGGACGGTCAACGGGGATTCAGTATATTGGCGGCGGACTGGCGAGAGGATCGGGAACCTCGTTCTCGTCCCCGGTAATGACGGGCTCTGTGGCTTCTCTGTGGCAGGCCTACCCCGAGGTATCTGCCCGTGAGTTGATAGCTTTTATAAGGAGTACGGGAGACCGTTATCAGAACCCCAACGCTGACTATGGATACGGGATTCCAAATTTCATTAAGACCTATTGGACCATTAGCAATTGCAAGCAGATGAACATTCCCTATGCTATGAATATCCATCCCAATCCGGCCCATTCGATGATACACATCAGCCTTCCCGGCTCTGAGCAGGGTGAGTTCCTTTTAAGCTACTACGATATGAATGGAAGATGTGTAGCGAAAGCTATGCATAATCTTCCCGGTGACCTCTTAATCCCCGGCAATCTTCAACCGGGCATTTACATTCTGCAGCTCGATACTCCAGGCCAGATTTACAGAAACCGGCTGATCATCCAGTGATGACAGGTGAATTTAAATCCCAGTCACTCTCCCAGCTGCTTGGCCAGGTAGAGCAAAGCCTCAAAAGGGAGTTTTCTTCTCCGGTTTGGATCATGGCCGAAATTCTTGAGCTTAATATAAACCGGACAGGGCACTGCTACCTGGAACTTATAGAAAAAAGCCAGGATAATGATACCATACTGGCAAAGGCACGGGCTACTATCTGGGCCTCAAAATTTAGCATGCTCAAAGCCTTTTTTGAGACCACAGCAGGTATGCCCCTGAAGAGCGGAATAAAAATCCTCTGCAGGGGAAGTGTGAGCTTTCACAAAATATACGGCTTCAGTATAAATATAATCGACATTGATCCGGCCTATACCGTGGGAGACCTGGCGCGGAAGAAACAAGAGGTAATTAAAAAATTACGCGATGAAGGGGTAATGGAAATGAACAGGGAGATCCCCTTCCCCACCGTACCCCAAAACATTGCAGTAATATCCTCCGAAACAGCAGCTGGTTTTGGCGATTTCATGGATTCCATTGAAACAAACAGTCAGCGTTACCGGATTTTTACCCGACTCTTCCAGGCAGCCATGCAGGGCGATGAGGCACCAGCATCCATCATGAAAGCAATGGATGCAGTCTATGCATCCGGGGAGCATTTTGATTGTCTGGTCATCATTCGGGGGGGGGGATCCCGGGCCGACCTTGAATGTTTTAATAATTATGAACTGGCCTACTACATTACCCAGTTCCCCATCCCTGTAGTCACAGGAATCGGGCACGAGAGGGATGAGTCGGTGGTTGACCTGGTTGCATCCATAGGTTTAAAAACCCCCACCGCGGTAGCAGAATTCCTTGTAGAAAAGATACTTGCATTTGATTTCAGCCTGTCGGCATACAGAGACCGACTTGCTTCCCTGGTTGGACAAACAGTGAATCTCCAGAGAATGAAACTTGGGAGACTGGCCGGCGATCTTGGACATCTGTCGGGAGGATACCTGCAAAGGCAAAACGAAAAGTGTGAGCGACTGGCTGAAAAACTGGTTCACCTTTCCCGGGCATTTGTTCAAAGACAGGGCGAGAAACTGGAGCGTTCAGAAGAAAGGGTAAACAGGGGTACCCGTGCCCTTCTTTCCCGTGAAAAGGAGCGGCTCAGCCATATGGAAAAAAAGAATGACCTTATAAATCCCCTGAATGTTCTCAAACGGGGATATTCCATGACCCTCCACAAAGGGAAAGTGGCAATCAGAATTGAGAATATTTTAGCCGGAGACATACTGGAAACCAGGCTATACAACGGAAGTGTTTTAAGCAAAGTGGAAAAAACCATAACACGTCATGACAAAAGAGAAGATTAATTACGATGCCGCTGTAGGTGAAATTGAAGAAATTCTTGAAAAAATTGAAGAGGGTGATCTGGGAGTAGATGAACTTGCCGAAAAGGTGAACCGGGTTACTCAACTCTTAAAGATCTGCCGTGACCGACTCCTTGCCACTGAAGAGCAAATCAACAAGATCCTCGACGACGAAAAAGAGTAAGCGCAAGACTTTACAGACTTTCCAGACTTTACGGACTTTACAGACTTATATGTAGGAATTCAGCGTATCCAGCAACTCCTTCACCTTAATAGGCTTGCTCAGATAGTCGGCACATCCCGCTTCCCTGCTAATCTCCCTTTCCCCCGACATGGCGTAAGCCGTCTGGGCAATCACCGGCAGGTCGGGTCGCTCCTTCTTTATAATCCTGGTACACTCATAACCGTTTAACAAAGGCATGTTAATATCCATCAATATGAGGTTCAGATCCGTGTTTTCCCTGAATTTCTCCAGGGTTTCCTCTCCATCCTGAGACCAGAGAATCTCCACACCTGTTTCTTTCAAGGCTTCAAATAGAAAGTAGTAGTTGGAGTGATCATCCTCGGCAATTAGAATCTTTTTGCCCTCCCAAGATTTTACCTCGGCAGCAGGAGTCCGAAGGGCTGCTTCATACTTCAGGGGCACTTCGTTACGGGGCAGAATGAACCAGAAAGTGGATCCCTCTCCCGTCTTGGAGTCGAGACCAATGCGACCTCCAAGTATTTCCGTAAGGTTTTTCGAAATAGCCAGGCCCAGACCCGTACCACCATAAAGCTTTGTTTTGGTTTCATGGCCCTGCATAAATCGGTCAAAAATCACCTTTTGCTTCTCCTCCCTGATTCCGATTCCGGAATCCTGTACATAGAACTTGATCCCTTCCGGATGCTCTTCAATCCCAAGTACGATTTCACCCTCCTCTGTAAACTTCACCGCATTACCCAGCAGATTCACCAGGATTTGTTTCAGCCTGAATGGATCCGTATAAATAGCCAGATCTGTCATGGGCCAGTCCCACTTAAGAACCATTGAAACATGTTCTTTCCCCGAACGCAAAATATTTTGAAGGAACATCAGGTGCAATTCCTTAAACAGATCCTTGAGGAAGCACTCGGCAATATGAACATTTACCTGGCCCGCCTCAATCTTAGCGATATCAATAATATCGTCTATCAGCCTCATCAGGTCGTCTGCCCCCTGGTTGATCTGAGCAATAAAATCCCTGCGATCTTCAGAAGTAAGCCCATCGTCCGACAACAGGTCAGAAAACCCGACAATGGCATTCATGGGGGTCCTGATCTCGTGCGACATATTGGAGAGAAATGCGGTTTTCAGCCGATCCGACTCTTCCGCTTTAATCTTGGCCTCCAGCAACTTTCTTTCAGCTTCTTTCCTTTCGGTAATGTTTTTAAGGATAAGCACCATGGATTCAGGCCTGCCATTGTTGCCGTATATAGCACCGCTCGAAACTTCAGCCTCGAACATCTCTCCATCTGGACGCACCACGCGATATTGAACGTTTTTCAGGTAGCCGGTTTCCCAGGTCTGGTTGAAGTCCTTCATCGATCGTCTCCAGTCCTTCCGATGAATAAAGCGGAAAATCTTCTCGCCATAGACCACTTCAGGAACCACTCCAAAGGTCTCTATAAATTCGCTGTTGAAATCAATAATAACTGCAGTAGTATCTACCACAATCATAGGGTCGGGGGAAGATTCAAATACTCTCCGCTGTTTTTCCTGGGTAATCTTCAGATTATCCTGTTGTCTCCGCCTTTCAATGGCCAGGGCAATCTGGTCACTGGCAAACTCCAGTAATCTGGCATCCGACTCCGTGTAGGTTACATCATCAGAGTAAGATTGCACAGCAAAAACACCGATTATTTTTTTATCATGTTTCAGGGGAACACCAAGCCAGCTTACACAAGGGGCACCGACCGGCTCTATCTCACCCTTTTGTGTCAGCTCCTGTTCACGCTCATTATTTACAAGTTGTGCTTCACCGGTCCGGATCACAAAACTGGTGAGTGTTTTCCTGGCCGGGAATTCTGTAAATGAATCCTTTTCGTCCTCCATAAAAGGAAGGGTCAGCGTATCGGCTTCCTCGTTGTAGAAGGCCAGGAAACAATTGGTAGTATCCAGAACCTTCCCAAGCGACTCCCTGATCTTAATATAAAGTTCATCAAGGCTCTGCGTGGTGCTCACTGCATTGGAGATATCAAAAAGCACCTGTTTAATCTGTTCATTCCGCTTCCGCTCATCGATATTCTCATGAATACCAGTCAGACGGATGGTGTTACCATCTTTATCAAAACCAACCGCCTTGCCCATGCCGCGAATCCAAACATAGGATCCATTTTTAGTCCTCATGCGGAATTCAATATCAAAGGAGGCATCCCGGTTTTTTATAACCTGCATCACCGTCTTCATTGAACGCCTGGCATCTTCGGGGTGCTGCAGGGAGGTCCAGGTATCAAGCTCCTGGGGAAAGTCTTCTGGTCCATAGCCCAGCATGGAGAACCAAATATGCGAAAAATAGACCTCGTTGGTTAAGAGATTCCAGTCCCACATCCCAAGTTCAGTGGCCTGAAGCGCAAGATTTAGCCTTTCCTCACTGCGTTTAAGCGCAATCTCCGACACCCTGTTTTCTGTAACATCCCTGGCAACTCCGATCACCGAACCTACCGATCCTGACTTACTTTTCTCAGGATAAAGTCTCCATTCAAAAAGAACTTTCTTTCCTCTCAGGGGGACATCAAATACAAGGGTTTCAGGTTTAGCTGATGTGAAAACTTTCTCCAGGCTTGACTCCCAGAGCTGAATCATTTTTTCGGAGAAAATTCCCATTTCCTGGTGACTCTTATTCAGAAAAGCCTCCACCTCTATACCGGTTTGGGATACTACTGCATCATTTACGTAAACATGTTTGTGCTCACGGTTAAAACGCATGATAATATCCGGCGAGTTCTCCGCAAGGGTTCTGAAATGCTCCTGCGATTCTACCAGTGATTGTTCCATATTCTTCTGGTCATCAATATCCCTGCAAACCAGAAGGATATGAGGCACATTATCAATGGTAACCACCGATATGGAGTTATGAGTCCAGAACCTTCGTCCGCTCCTGGAAATGTTCCTCCATTCAAAAGAAACCGCATTACCCTCCGTAGCCTTGCGAATATATTCCCTTGCCAGGGTGAGGGAATAGCCCTCATCTTCCGCTGAGAATTCTTTAAGGTTCAACAGGGCTATATCCCCTTCCGAAACCTCAAAAAGCGATAGAACCCGGGGATTAAAATCCGTAATTTTTCTGCTTTGAAGATCAAATAGGATAATGGCATCACCCACCGATTCAAAAATGGACATGTAACGATCCCTGGATTCACTCAGGGCCTTTTCAGCTTCCCTGGCCTGTCTAAATACTTTCGAATACCTTTGAGATGAACGAATCGAAGGAATAAGTTTAAATAACTGGTCTTTAGACACGTAGTCCCAAACACCAAGACTTATCTTACCCTTCTCCCTGAATTGCTGTTCATTTCCAATAAGGAAAATCAGGGGCACTTCGGTGTAGAAGGCTTCCATCTCCTGCTCAATAATTGCGCGAGAATCACCATGAGAATCAAAATCTGATATGATCAAATCCGGAGGATTCTCACGTAATCTGGCAATTAATTCCGAACGCTCCTTGCACTGACAGTATGTAACATCAATGTCTCCCTCCCCCAGGGTATGCACGACATCATTCACCACCAAAGGATCCAGATACCAGAAACAAATGCTTATTTTCAGGCTGGCCATTAGGTTTTTTCAACATTCCATGGTTAACTCCTGAAAAATAGTTAAAAAATACGACCGATCATAAAAGTTTTATCAGAATCTCACTCGGACTCCGGCCATGAAGTGCAGTCCTGCCTGCGGAAAGTATCCGTCATAGACCCCTTCTGCTCCCTCATAGAAATAACGATAAACCCAGGCGTTGGTCTCATATTGCACATTGAAGATGTTCATTAGCTGGAAATTAAGGGTAAGCTCCCTGATAAAATCCGGGAAAAAAGAGTAGGAGAGCCTGAGGTCATTTATGAAGTATGGATTCAGGCTCCTTTCGTCAGAGCCTGTATTATCCACAAACTGTTTTCCCACATAGCGGGACAGCAGGTTCATGTGCAGGTTCTCTAAGGGCTCTATCCCGATCTGACTATTAAACATAAAACCCGGCGAAAACGAAAGATCGGTTGTCCCGAGCAGTTCTTCAACCTGGTAAGGTTCATTTTCCGGATCATTCCAGTAATCCCAGTTATCCACATAGCCGGAATAATCTACAATTTTATTGCTGCTAAGGGTGGCATTCAAATCCCACCTCAACCAGGAACTTAGCTCAACACCTCCTGACAACTCAATTCCGGCGCGGTAACTTTGCTCAACATTGGTCATGATTGCACTCCCCACATCATTAATCTCACCGGTCAGCACAAGCTGATTGTGATAATCCATATAGTAGAGGTTGGCATTAAAGGCAAAGCCTGAACCCTGGACTCCATAACCGGCTTCATAATCCATCAGGGTCTCCTGTACAGGAACAGGTCCGGCCGGGTCGGCATCTACAAAATTGCTTCGATTGGGTTCGCGGTTGGCCCTGGCTACACTCAGGTAGGCTCTTTGCTGATCGCTTAACTGCAGGTTCAGTCCTGCTTTCGGATTGAAGAAAAAATAATGGTGCTCCTGGCTCAGATCCCTCAGATCGTCATCAATCCCTTCAATGCCATAGTCTATTCCCCTGACCTGAAGGTCGGCAAATACAGAGATCTTTTCACCTGCCTGATACATGCCCTTCAGATAAGTGTTCCAATCGGTCTTTACCCCGGTATTATCATACCAGTGGTGACGAATCTCTGACTCGCCGGGATAACGGGCCCAGATCACAGTCCCGAAATGGTCCCCGTCATAACGGTTCCATCCTCCTCCAAGTACGGCCGACAGCGGACCCTCCTCATAGTGAAGTCCGCCTACCAGGCCGTAAAAATCGTTATCCAGCCACTTCCTGCGAATCAGGTCGGTGTTTTCAATGATCTCCCCTCCTGCTACAACATTCTCAAGCTGGTAATCGGAAAGTGATTCATCCTCCTTGTACTGCTCGTAATACCCGGAACCCTTTGTATAGTGCAGTGCCGCATTGACATGCCACTGTGGTGAAAATTCATGGGTCAGGTGCAGCTGGTAGTGAGTCTGCAGGTAGTTATCCACCTGATTATCGTAATAGGCCTGGTTACCTGCTGTATCGGTATAGCCACCCAGCTCATTATAAGTGCGGTCGCTGTCCAGTAAATACGAGGGAACCCCGTTCCACGCCTGGTAAAGCTCCTCCTTTCCGGAAAAAGCGATGAATTTGACTATGGTTTTGCTTGCGTAATAAGCCGCCGAGGTGTACCATGACTGAAGATCAGTCCAGGAGCGATCCATATAACCGTCTGAATGCATATCCGAAAGCCGCATGTCGACCGAGAAATGATCCTTTAGAAGTCCTGTTCCTGCAGAAATTGAGTTCCTGTAACTGTTGAAGGAACCATAACTCCCCTCATAGGTAGCATAGGCCTTTTTCTCCACCTTCTGAGTCATCAGGTTTACCGAAGCCCCAAAGGCCGGGGCTCCGTTGGTGGAAGTTCCCACTCCCCTTTGGACCTGGATATTCTCCACCGAGCTGGCAATATCGGGCAGGTCGACCCAGTAAACGGAGTGCGACTCGGCATCATTCAGCGGTATTCCGTTTACGGTTACATTAATCCGGTTACCATCGGTACCCCTGATGCGCATGGAAGTATAGCCAATCCCATGGCCGGCATCCGAAGAACTCACCAGGGAAGGGGTCATGGCCAGCAGGAAAGGAATATCCTGGCCGAAATTGCGGGCACGAATCTCCTCTCTGTCCATATTGGTAACGGCCACCGGTGTTTTTTCCCCGGCACGGGTGGCCGTTACCATCACCTCTTCCACTTTCACCATGGAGGACTTCAGTGAAATTTCTCCCAGGTCCAGGTTGCCCTTCAAAGAAATACGCTGCTTTAGACTTTTATAGCCTACAAAACTTACCTGCAGATTGTAGCTACCCCCCGGCAGATCCTCCAGCTTAAAGGAACCGTCATGGTTTGTTACAGTCCCCCGGTTTAATTCTTCAACCAGGAAGTTGGCTCCTGGTAATCTCTGATTCTCTTCATCCATTACAACACCAGATATGGTGTATTGACCAATCGCTGCCATCGCCCACAAAGGGATGGCCAGCAGCAGTGCTACTCGCTTCATTCTTACGTAAATTAAATATTATACATACGAGCCTCTTTTTTCCCTACACCGGCATTACCCGGATCAGGTTCTAAGGGTATAATCTCAGCCTGGAATTTAAGGCACCCCCTTAGGGAAGTTCATCACAAAGGTAGGAAAAAAATGGTACTTTTGTGGCATAAAAATAGTCATGGATCTCTCCAAACATCTTCAACATAAAGTATTCCAGACACTTGCAAAGGTCGCACACCAGGAAGGGATAAGCACCTTTGTGATAGGGGGCTATGTACGTGATATTCTATTGTTTGGGGAAAACGCAAATCCAAAGGATATCGACATTGTGGTGCTGGGCAGCGGCATTAAAATGGCCGAAAAGGTAAAGGTTGCCCTGAAAGGAAATGCGCATCTTTCTGTCTTTAAGAACTTTGGAACAGCCATGCTTAAATGGGGCGAAACCGAGATTGAATTTGTAGGGGCCAGGAAAGAATCCTATCGCAGAGATTCCAGGAAACCGCTGGTGGAGGACGGCAGTTTGGAGGATGACCAGAACCGGCGCGATTTCACCATCAACGCCCTGGCCATATCTCTCAATCCCGACAATTTTGGGGAGCTATCGGATCCGTTCGGGGGACT
Source organism: uncultured Bacteroides sp. (assembly GCA_964601975.1). Classification (GTDB taxonomy): domain Bacteria; phylum Bacteroidota; class Bacteroidia; order Bacteroidales. Next base: position 5,262 of record CAZRPW010000091.1, on the reverse strand, counting down.
GAAGCATCTTGAAGAAAAGATGATTAAGACTCCCCTTGACCCGGCGGAAACCTTTTCCGATGATCCACTGCGTATGCTCCGTGGAATCCGCTTTGCCACCAGGCTGGGTTTTATTATTGAGCAGGGTACGCTTGATGCAATCAGGGATAACAGGGAAAGGATCGAAATTGTATCCAGGGAACGCATTGCCGATGAACTCAATAAAATCCTCCTGTGTGACACACCCGGAGAGGGATTTAAGCTGCTGGAGTCGACCGGTCTTCTCGAGATTATCTTCCCCGAATTGCAGGCTCTGAAAGGGGTCGATGAAGTGGATGGACAATTCCACAAGGACAACTTCTACCATACCCTGGAGGTACTTGACAATATTTCAAAAAAGACCGACGACCTGTGGCTGCGCTGGGCAGCGCTTCTGCACGACATTGCCAAGCCCAGGACAAAGAAGTTTGAACCAGGCACGGGGTGGACCTTCCATGCCCATGAATTTATCGGGGCAAAGATGATCCCCGGCATCTTCCGGAAAATGAAACTGCCTTTGAACGAGAAAATGAAATATGTGCAGAAACTAGTACAACTTCACCTTCGTCCCATCGTCCTGTCCCAGGATGTGGTCACCGATTCGGCTGTTCGCCGTCTCATCTTTGATGCCGGTGATGAAATGGAAGACCTGATGACTCTGTGCGAAGCTGACATTACCTCCAAAAATGAACGAACCGTAAAGCGGCACCTTCGGAATTTCGGCATTGTAAGGGAGAAGATTGTAGAGATTGAAGCCAAGGACCACGTCCGCAATTTTCAGCCTCCAATTTCGGGTGACGATATCCAGCATGTATTTGGCATCGAACCATCCCGTCCGGTGGGCATCATTAAGAATGCCATCAAGGAGGCCATACTGGAAGGTGAGATCCCAAATGAATTTGAAGCCGCCTACCGGAAGATGATCTCCCTGGGAGAGGAACTCGGACTCAGCGTCCAAAATCCCATGAAAAAGGGAGCGGACTGATATCAAGTAAAACAGGCAGATGATCGCTGTAACCCCCGGCATAGCGATATCCTTCATAGGTCCTGAAGGGCTTCACTCCACCATAAGTCTTATCGGGAATCAATAAGGCAGAATGCCGGAATACAGAAGAACGGATTCGGTATTTCTCCCCTCCTCCACACAGCAAGCTTTGATCTATCCCGTCCCATACCCCATGGTATTTGTAGGAATCCCCCAGGGTTGGAAGAATCATATGAGCCAGGGGTTCCATGGACCAGGCCTCTGGCGAATCATTGAAATCGCCGAGAGCTACCACCAGGTTACCCGGTGCTTGGCAGACAAGCGAGTCCATCAAAGCTGCAAGCTTAGCAACCTGCTTTCTGCGGTAATGGGCTGTGATTCCAGAGCCGCGATAGCGGGAAATGAAGTGAACCAGGAACAATTCCAGGGTATCCTTCCTTCCCCATACCCCTTTCAGGTGAATCATCTCCCGGGTATGGTCCATCCCCTCCCCTTCAACCGGGGAGATAAACTCCCGGCTCACAGGGTTGAAGCGCTCCCCTCTGAAAAGACAGGCCACATCCATACCCCGGTGGTCGGGTCCCTCATGGTGAAGATAGCTGTAGTTATAAGGTAATAAGATGGGATGAGCCACCAGGTCCTCCAGTACCTGTGCTTCCTCCACCTCGCAAAGTCCGACAACATCAGGAGGCTCCCACGCTCCGGCTGCCACAATTACCCTGGCAATGCCGGTGAGCTTTTCCCTGTAGCGCTTATAAGTCCAGGCCCGCACCCCTTCCGGGGTAAACTCATCATCCGCCTGTAAATCATCCGACTGCGTCGGATGAAAAAGATTCTCAACATTGTACCACATCAGCCTCAGGTCTCCCCGGATATAACGCTGCAGGGGTTCCTCGCCCTCCTGGGCATTCAGGGATCCCGAAAGCAAAAGCAGAATCAATATAGCATATCCATTCACAATGCTTAATGTGTCAAAAAGCAAAAAATCGCAAATTGTATTTAAGAAAATATCGTTTAGTCCTCAATCCACTCGAAGGCGCCCAGGTCGGGCGCATCATCATCCAGCCTGTTCTTTCCCTCGAAATCAAAAGGAACTCCTACGGCATAAGATGCCAGTCCTGCATCAATTGCAACAGAAACACTATCCAGGCTGAAGGTATCAGGAACAGACACAAGCCGTGGATCTTCATTGTTGATGATGTTGGAAAAGAGGGGGTCAGTGGTATAATCAATGCTATCGGTATCAATCCTTGTGAGACAGTAATCGAATATATAGTTCATCTGAAGATCGTCATAACTGTCAATCACCAGCTCCATCCTTGAATTTCCGTAAATGATTGAATTCCGGAATTCGGCTTTTTCGTACACACCTCCCTTATAAAGGATCAGTTTTCCATCATCATCGTAATTGACGAAGTAGTCAGCCATGAAAAGGGCAGGTAACTGCCTGTTGGAATACCAGCTTGGCCATGCATTGTAAAAAGTACAGTGGGTAAAATCATAGGAACCCCCATAGATCAGTCCTGCACAGGAACCACCACAATCTCCAATCACAAGATTGGAAGCATCTACCTTTGCATTCAGGGCATAGATTCCATTGGAACTCATATGGTTAATCAGGGTGTTCCTTATTTCCAAATCGGGCAACAAACCCGATTCGGGGGAAGCACTGATGAGGAAGCCCATGGTTCCATTAATTATTTCTGCATGTTCGACGGTATTGCCATGACTGTTCTCCGCCAGGTAAATAAAGCCCCACTGACCTGGTTTATCCTTATAAAACTCCTCCAGCCGGTCGCCCTGAAAGGATACCGGCTCCTCCAGGGTTCCATTCACCTCCAGGGTTCCATCCACATAGATAATTGCATCATTGTGCATGTGCACCCTCACACCCGGATCCATGGAGAGACTTGCAAGCGAATCCACATAGAGATAATCCACAATCAGGTAAGGCTTATCGGCAGGCCAAATGGTAGGCTCATCAATCCAGCCACCCTTGATAAAATGCACATCCTGTCCCCAGGCCACAAGGTTTATATCCTGCAGATTCCCATTCGTTATAAATACAATGGAATCCTCGATGCGAAGAATATCCGGACTCGCGTTGGGATCAAGCGTTGCCTCTACAAAAACATACATGCTATCCTTCGGGGCAATCTCAATGTCGGAAAAACGGATTCCCGGGACCCCATCCACATTCATCCTGAATACGGAAGAATTCCCCCCTGCCAGGGAAATATTGTCAATCTTTATATAGTGATTATGCGAATTCTTGATCCTGAAGGATTTGGTGACTGTTCCGATGGTAGTGAATACAGTATCAAAAAAGACCGTATCCACCGTAAAGTTCAGCTTAGCATCCGAATCTTCGATAAAGGATCGTTCGGGCTGACACGATAAGAAAAGCGCCAGGGAAACAAACAGTATGACAAAAAAATTCCGGATCACCTTAGGGGATTTGTTCTTAAGAACGCAAAAATGGGGAAAATAATATGAGAATGCTATTTTTGTTGAAAGCTTTGATCATGAAAACAAGAAGCATCATCTATACAGGTATCCTGATGACACTCATTAGTTGTTACAGCGGAAAAAAAGAGGCCGATCTGATCCTCTTTGGTGGAACAGTTTATACAGTCGACCGGGAATTCAGTAAGGCAGAAGCCATTGTTGTCAAAGACCACAGGATTCTGGAGGTCGGAAGCAGTGATAAGATGCTTGAAAAATATACTGCCACAGAAATCCGCAACCTGGAGGGAAAGTTTGTCTACCCCGGCTGGATCGATGCTCATTGTCACTTCTTTGGGTACGGTATGAACCTGAATGCTGTGGATGTTGCCGGTACTTCATCGGTGGAGGAGATCATCGGGATGCTGAAAAAATTCCAGGAGACCCATCCGGGAAGCTGGATTACGGGCCGTGGCTGGGATCAGAACGACTGGGAAGTAAAAGAATTTCCCGACCGCCTTTTGCTGGATAAGTACTTCCCCGACACCCCCATCCTGCTACGCCGCATCGATGGCCATGCCGCCTGGGTCAACACAAAGGCCCTCGAATTGGCGGGTGTCACAGCCCGCAGCAAAGTGGATGGCGGAACCGTGATCCTTAAAGACGGCGAACCCAGCGGGATCCTTGTGGATAATGCCATAGGCCTGGTGGACACTTTTATCCCCAAAGCCACCCGGGAAGAGATAGTCTTTGCCCTGCTGCAAGCCGAACTTAACTGTTTCTCGGTGGGACTCACATCCGTTCACGATGCAGGTCTCTCAAAAGATGTGGTCCAGCTTATCGATGCACAACATCAATCAGGTGCCCTGAAGATCCGCATCAACGCCTGGCTGAGTCCGACCGAAGCAAACTTCTCTCACTATGTGGAGAAGGGGCCCTACCAAACAGACCACCTGTCGGTAAATACAATTAAACTCTTCACCGACGGGGCGCTGGGATCCAGGGGGGCACTGATGATAAAAGATTACTCGGACGATCCGGGCAACCGGGGACTCCTTGTCACACCCCTTGAAAAGCTGGAAGAATATTCAAGGAAGGCCTATGAAAACAATTTTGCAGTGGCCACCCATTGCATCGGTGATGCTGCCAACCGGGAGACCCTGAAGATTTATGCCTCCATCCTTGAAAGGAAAAACGACCGGCGCTGGCGTATCGAACACTCCCAGATCATCCACCCCGACGATTTTCACTATTTCGGGGACTATAACATCCTTCCCTCGGTGCAACCCACCCATGCCACCTCGGACATGTACTGGGCCGAACAGCGGGTAGGTCCGGATAGAATGAAGGGTGCATACGCCTATAAGCAGTTACTTGAAGAAAACGGATGGCTTCCCTGTGGTTCCGACTTCCCGGTGGAACAAATCAACCCCCTCTTTGGATTTCACGCTGCAGTGACCCGGAAAGACCATTCAGGCTGGCCCGAAGGCGGCTTCCAGATCGAGAATGCACTCAGCCGGAAGGAAGCATTGCGTGGCATGACCATCTGGGCGGCAAAATCCGGATTCGAAGAGGATCTTAAGGGAAGTATTGAAAAGGGCAAGCTGGCAGACTTTACAATCACCGGCCAGGACCTGATGACAGCTCCGGAAGAAGAACTCTTTGGCATCAAAGTTGATGCTACCTACTCGGGAGGGGAATTGGTTTATGAAGCTCGCTAGGCGAGCTAAGGCTCGCGGTAAATGTACTCGCTGCGCTCGTAGAAAGTAGTAAGTAGTAAGTAGTAAGTAGTAAGTAGTAAGTAGTAAGTAGTA
>CAZRPW010000090.1:0-18320 GCA_964601975.1 uncultured Bacteroides sp. | reverse complement strand
CATTGAGGCTATAAAAATCAGGATGGAAGAGATGCAACTCAAACAGCTTGATCTGTCGGCGTCCCTGCTGGTTGGTGATTACGAGCTTGTGAAGGAACGAAAATGTTGTCAGTTTCTCACCAATCAGAAATAATTACAAATACTCAATAGAGAAACCCGAAGAGCCAGAGGGGGATGGTGTTGGAGAATCCATATTCGATCTGGTCCAGGGCCAGGTATCCGTTTTCTTCATCATTAAGCTGGCTACGGTCCTTGTTTTTTCCGCCTATCTCGAATGAATATTTGCCTTCGACCAGAAAGTCACACCGGCCAGGATGGATTTCAATCTTGTATCCTGCATTTTTGATCTGGTTCATAAAATAGGTTTCGCGTAAAGTGCCTTTTTTTGGCGAACTCTGCAAGGCATACATCAAGGCAGTGTTTTCAATATATATTTTATCCGGTTTTTGCAATTGGGAAGTCCCCTGACCCGGTTTTCTCATCAGATGCAGGATCAAAGCGTCATGAAGATTTTGCAGGTATTCATTCACTGTATTTCTTCCAAGCTGAAGCTTTTCTGCCAGTTTTGAGATGTTGGGTTTGAATGGTACAACTTCAGTGATGACTCCCAGCAATCTTTTAATCTTCCTGATATTGGATACACTGTAATTTTCAGAGAAGGCCAGATCGCTTTCCAATACCGTATTAATAATCTGGATGAGGCGGGGAATAAATGTTTCTTTATCAATATCCTTTGCAAATGGGAAGTACCCTTCCACAAGATATTCTTCAAAAAGAGGAAGCATCCTTTGACCTTTTGCATAGTCCTTTTCGATCTGCTGGTGCTTGATCAGGATGTCATTCAGTGATAGTTTCTGAAATGAAATACCATGCCTGAATTCCAGATGTTCCCTGAAGGAAAGGCCATGAAGTGTCCTGGTAACCAGCCTGCGGCTCAGGTCTGACTCACCCCGAAACAGATCCAAGGCAGAAGAACTGGTAAGATTAATCCTGAGCTCGTGGTAGCCATCATAAATCAATTTGATCTCATTCGACCATTTGGGGTACTTGTGTACCTCATCAATGAGTAAGAGCTTCCCTCCATAACGCGTCCACTCTCCAGCCAGGTCGAGCAGGGTGTTGCGATAGAAATAAGGGTGATCGGCTGTGACATACAGGCCTTTATCCATATCCCCGAATTCATACTCAAGGTACTGGAGTAGCATGGTGGTTTTCCCTACACCCCTCAGTCCTTTTATTCCAAGCAGACGGTGGTCCTTTTTTAGTTCCGGAAAAAGATAGCGTTGCCAGTTGTTGTTCGTCTGCTTCAATAAATTATTCTGAAAAGAAATCAATTCTTTCATAATAATGATCTGAGTTCAGATCAAAATTAGCAAAATATTGCATTGGAGTCAAGTCAACTAATATTCCCCCAGTCGATCTTCCCCGGATTGCCTTTCTTTACATGTTTGGCGAAGAGCCAGTTTTTGTCGAGGGTGAGATTGGGGTCTTCGCCTATGATGGCCTCGGCGGTGTCGCGGGCCAGTTGCAGGATCTGCTGGTCTTTGCCCAGGTGGGCAATCTTCAGGTTGAAGGGGACACCACTTTGTTCGGTTCCCTCGATGTTCCCGGGGCCTCGGAGTTTGAGGTCCACCTCGGCAATTTCAAAGCCATCGTTGGTGGCTACCATGGTATCGAGCCGTTTGCGGCCTTCTTCCGATAGTTTATAGCCAGACATGAGGATGCAGTAGCTTTGTTCGGCCCCACGTCCCACCCGCCCCCTGAGCTGGTGCAACTGGGAGAGTCCGAAGCGCTCGGCACTTTCAATGATCATGACCGTGGCGTTGGGGACATCTACCCCCACTTCGATGACGGTGGTGGCTACCATTATATTGGTGCGGCCCGCCAGGAAATGTTTCATGGAGGCCTGTTTTTCTTCGGGTTTCATCTGGCCATGAACCACCCCAACCTGGTAATCGGGGATGGGAAAGGCCCTGGAAATGCTCTCATATCCGTCGTACAGGTCTTTGTAATCCATGGTCTCAGACTCCTTGATAAGCGGATAAACGATGTAGGCCTGTCGACCGGCTGCCAGCTGTTTTCGAAGGAAACCAAAAACTGCCAGTCGCTTCGAGTCGTAGGAATGCCTGGTTATGATGGGTTTGCGGCCCGGGGGCAGCTCATCAATCACCGACACATCCAGGTCGCCATAGAGGGTCATGGCCAGGGTACGCGGGATGGGCGTAGCGGTCATCACCAGTACATGGGGGAGGACTTCTGCTTTTTTCCAGAGCCTGGCCCGCTGGGCCACTCCAAAGCGGTGCTGTTCATCAATCACCACCAGGCCAAGATTCTTAAACTGAACCACATCTTCAATCACGGCATGGGTTCCAATGAGAATATTCAGGGAACCATCCAGCAATCCTTCGTGTATGGGTTTACGGTCTGACTTCTTCACCGAGCCGGTGAGCAGTTCTACCCTGATATCCATGCCGTCCAGAAATTTGCTGATACTTGCATAGTGCTGCTGGGCCAGGATTTCGGTAGGAGCCATGATGCAACTCTGAAATCCGTTATCCATGGCAATGAGCATGGACATGAGCGCCACCAGGGTTTTTCCGCTTCCCACATCTCCCTGCAGGAGCCTGTTCATTTGTCGGCCCGAGCCCATATCGCGGCGGATCTCCTTCATTACCTTTTTTTGCGCCCCGGTGAGTTCAAAGGGGAGGTGCTCCCTGTAAAAGGTATTGAAAGTTTCGCCAACAGTTTCAAAAATATTACCCCTGAATTTTTGATTTCGCTCGGTTTTACCCTGGAGAATATTTAATTGGATGTAGAAGAGTTCCTCAAACTTCAGCCTCAATTCGGCTTTTTTGTATTGCGACACATCGTCAGGGAAATGGATCTGGCGAATGGCAGTGTCGAGGTTCACAAGATGGAGGGACTGGAGCAACCAGGCTGGCAGGGTCTCTTCGAATTTAGTAGGAAGTCCCTTAATCAGGTTCGCCATAAGCTTACTGATGGCCTTAGAGGTGAGGTATTGGTCTTTGAGCTTCTCTGTGGTTGAGTATACAGCCTGGAGGCTTGAACTGATTGCATGTTTTTTAGCGGGATCTTCCAATTCGGGGTGAACCAGGTTGAGCTTCCGGTTGAATACCGATGGCCTTCCAAAAACCACAAGTTCTTTCCCTATGGGATAGTTTTCAGGAATCCATTTTGCTCCCTTGAACCAGACCAGCTCGATGCGTCCGCTATCATCCCTGAAATCGCCCACCAGCCTTTTCCCCCTTCCTTTTCCAATAGAAGTATAGCCGTGAATCCTGCCCCTGATCTGGATGAAGGGCATGTCGGATGTGGCTTCGGAAATCTTATAAAACCTGCTTCGGTCCACATAACGATAAGGATAGTGGGTAAGGAGATCCTCGAAGGTGCTGATTTTAAGCTCTTGCAACAGGAGCTCCGCCCTTTTGGGTCCAACCCCGGGCAAAAACTTGATATCCTGCTGTAAATATTGTTGCATGCGTGGCGCAATTTATGTAAAATTAGCAAATTAGATTAAAGCCTTTACATGAGCTGGAGAATACTGAAGTACATACAACATCTCTTTTACCGGGGTCATCGGAAGGGCCATCGAATTCATTCTCCCTACGTATTCGAATTTATAAACGGGGTGGTTTTTAATGCAAAGCAATGGCAGGTTCCCGTTCAGACAGTGAGGGTGCATAAGGTAATGCGTAAGGATTGCAGCCTGATACCACGCAATGAACCCCCGGGCGGGATTGCCGATGAAAATGATACCCGGAGCATATCATCCTTTGTAAAAAAAGCATCCGTTTCATTTAAATACGGAGCCCTGCTGTACCGCATCAGTCATTGGTTTAAGGCTGAATCTGTCGTGGAGCTGGGAAGCGGACTGGGCATTTCAACTGCCTATTTAAGGGCCGGTTCCCCTCAAACTTCCTTTCATTCGGTAGAAGGTGGCCGCATCAGGGCTTTGCTGGCTGCCCAGGTCATTTACAGAAGTAAGCTTAATAAAGTAAATATTCACCAGGGGGATATTGGAGAGGAACTCCCGGGTATTTTAGCGGATGCCAGTGGGAGGCTCCTGGCCTATGTGGATGGCAACCATCATTATGAACCCACACTTGCCTATCTTGAACAGCTGGTCGGGCATGCAGGAGAAGAGGCTGTCATCATTATGGATGATATCTATTGGTCTAAGGGTATGCAGAGGGCGTGGAAAGAGGTAATTTCCTGGCCAGAGGTAAGGGTAAGCATTGACCTTTTCAACATGGGAATTCTCCTCTTAAGGCGCGACCTGGATAAGGTGAATTTAAAAATCTGGTTTTAGCGAAGTTTTTTAGGGCTATCTTAGTGAGATTGTTTATTTTCGTGTACAATAATTAGCATTATGGAAACTGTTATCAGTCTGGATAAAATTGTCAAAAATTATTATATCGGCTCCATTGTCGTAGAGGCTTTGCGTTCGGTGGATGTGGATATCAAACGGAATGAGTATGTGGCCATCATGGGCCCATCGGGATCAGGGAAATCGACCCTGATGAACCTGGTGGGGGCCCTTGATACACCCACAAGTGGTACCTACATCCTCAATGGAACTGATGTGAGTAAAATGGATGACGACAGGTTGGCTGAAATCCGCAACCAGGAGATCGGGTTTATATTTCAGACCTTCAACCTGCTGCCACGATACACTGCCCTTGAAAATGTCACCCTGCCATTAATTTATGCGGGGGTCGGAAAGAACGAGCGCATTGCTTTGGCAAAAAAAACCCTGGCTGAGGTAGGGCTGTCCGACCGGATGGACCATAAGCCCAACGAGTTGTCTGGTGGGCAGCGACAGCGTGTGGCTGTGGCCCGTGCACTTGTAAATAATCCGTCCATCATCCTTGCCGATGAGCCGACGGGGAACCTTGATTCGAAAACATCGGTGGATATTATGAAGTTGTTTGGACTCATCCATGAACGGGGAAATACGATTATCCTAGTAACCCATGAGGAGTCAATTGCCCGTTATGCCCACCGGATCATCCGCTTGCTGGACGGAGAGATTGATAAGATAGAGATTAATGAAAATCCAGATAGATAATACGACGGAAATCCGGATAGATAATACAACGAAAATTGGCTAAGAAATCAGAAATATACACAAGGGGTGGAGATAAGGGTCTGACATCCCTGATTGGCGGTAGACGTGTGCATAAATTTCACACAAGGATAGAGGCTTATGGAACTGTGGATGAGCTGATGGCACATACGGCAATGCTTCGGGATATGCTTGTGGATGAAGGGGTTCGGGAGGATCTCCTGACCATACTGGATATCCAGATGGCCACCGCGTCGGTGCTTGCGGCCGATGTGGATCATAGTCCGGTCGAGTTTCCCGTTGTAGGCAAGGAGCAGGTTCGTTTCCTGGAGGAGCGAATTGATGAGATGGATGCAGAGCTTGAGCCGCTCACCTCTTTTTTAATTCCGGGAGGCCACCCGGCAATTTCCCAGGCTCACATTTGCCGCACGGTATGCCGAAGAACTGAAAGGACCATCCTGAAATTGGGACAGGATGTAAATATTCAGGAGGATGTTGTGCAGTTTTATAATCGTTTATCGGATTATTTCTTTGTTTTATCAAGAAAGATTGCAGTGCTGACGGGGGTTCGGCAGCAAGCGTGGAAAAGCAGGTTGTAGAATTTAATTTTTTTGTTATTTTTGCGGCTCAGAACAAGCACCTAAGTTAAATTAAAATTGCGCATTAATGTATTGGACCCTTGAATTAGCCTCTAAACTTGAAGATGCACCCTGGCCTGCCACAAAGGAGGAGTTGATCGACTTTGCCATCAGATCCGGAGCACCTATGGAAGTAATTGAGAACCTTCAGGAAATAGAGGATGAGGGAGATGTCTACGAGAGTATTGAGGATATCTGGCCCGATTACCCCAGCAAGGACGATTTCTTTTTTAACGAAGACGAATACTAGTTATTTCCACCGAAATACATCCAGATAGTCCCTCGGTCTCCATTCCTCCACCCATTTGAAATCACTTAAGCGCTTTTCTTCTTCAGGGAAAAGCTTGAGCGGGAAGTAAGTTCCGTCGGGTTTTGTTTTGTAGCTAACCCGCGAAATCTTATTGTCTTTCAAATAAATAGTCAGATCAGAGCATTCGGTCTTATTGGCGCCGACGATTACATCCCGGTCAACCGCATAGTAGATGGTCTGGCCGTTACCCTTAACATCGATTTCCGACAGCTGGTTATTGTGGAAATAGCCGATCATCTCCTTTCCCCGCATCTGATCGTATTTGGTTGAGTCCTTTTGACTAATCACCATGGCCACTCCTGTGAGATCCATTCTGTGCATTTGCTGATTCTTCATGATCACCCTCATTTTTCCCGAGCTGAGCTGGTTTTCGTCAGACCATAACACGGGGCTCCCAAAAAAATCAAAGGCACTATCAGCTTCCACGTATACCAGGGAGTCACACATCACCTGAATGTCGGGCCGGTAAATTTTAACCTTATAATATGCTTTAAGGATGCGTCCGGTTCCCGTAGTGTCGGTATTCTGTATGGACCTGAGTGTGTCTGCATGAACGTACATGGTATCTGGTCCGTCAATCTGGATCATCAGGGCACTGTCGGTTACCATGGCCGTCTCCTGCTCACTGTAGTAAAGGGCGAAGTTTCCCTTCATGGTCATGTTTTCAAGGGTGTCGAACATAACCACGTTTGAATGTGCACGTCCAAAGCCCGCCTCTGCTTCGTAATAGAGTGTATCTCCGCTGAGAGTACGGCCATTTTCTTCCAGGAAGGCATTATCTGTGACGAAGGAGATATCCTTTTGCATATCGTGCCAGCCATTTTCACAATATATATATCGGGCATCGTTGAAAATTTCAGTGGGTCCCGAGAAGTAGGAAATTTCCGACTGTGAGTTGTACTTTAGACTGTCTGTTTTGATTATATAATCAGGGTTCTCGATTTCCACATGGTCCATGAAATAGAAAATCTCCGTATCCAGCATAAATCGTCCCCTTCCACTCGTGAGCTTGCTGTCGGCCTGCTGAAGAATTCCTCCTCCACGGTAGGTGGCGAGCCCATCGCTGCGGTAATAGTTCAGGGTGTCGGTATCCAGCGTAACATCTTTGTTTACCATCCGGACATTGTTTCGTACACGGGCCACTTTCGTTTCCCCGTCATAATGAGCCAGATCGCCGGTGAGTGTTAGTGTATCACCCTGAACAACCTTCACACGGCTGAAGGCATCCACTGAACCTGTTGCTGCATAAAAATAGGCTGAATCGCAGGACATCATGACATCCTCGTGTTTCAGCTGTACATTTCCAAGGAGTTTCCGGGCATCCTTACCCAGTTTAATATCATAGGCGGTAAGTTCCGCATTCATGATTTCCAGTTTGGTCACTTTCTGGGCACGAAGAAGGGGGGATAAGGGCAGCGTGCAGATCAACAGCATGCATGTCAGACTAACACGCCTATGCCGGATTTTGATCATCTCTGACTGGTCTCTTTACCGAAATGGCCGCAGTTTGCAAAGGACTTGTCAACTTTGATGTAGGTGTTCTCCTTTTTTTCTCTGAACCACTCATCCATAACCTCATTGTTTTTCTCGCTGAGGGCCATATTCTGTAAAAGAAGGTAGTCCTGTTTAAGATTTGCCCGGTGAGGTTCTGTCCGGTTTTTCAGGTAAAGTAGCTTATAGCAGGTCTTCTGGTTGTGATCGACTGATTCGTAGGGGTCAGTGATGTCCCCAACATTCATATTACGAATCATATAGTAGTCCTTTGTAGGTAACTGGTCCAGTTCAAAGGTAGCTGCCATGGTCTGCGGGTTTACGATTAGTCCGCCGTTAATACTGGTCTTCTCGTCTTCCGAAAAGCGTTTCGCAGCCAGGTCAAAGCTAAGGGAGTCAGCCCTGATTTGACTCACAAGGCTGTCAAGTTTATAGATCGCTTTCTGTTTTGCATTGGCATCGGCCTTGGGCTTCATAAGGATGTGCCTTGTATTGGCCCGTTCGCCCCGGCGTTCAACCATTTGTATAATATGGAATCCGAATGAGCTTTCAACAATTTTGGATACCTGTCCGGGCTTCAGTGACCAGGCTTCGGTGGCGTAGGCCTTATCAAGCTCTGAGCGCATCATGAAGCCAAGCTCTCCACGCCTCGATGCACTGGGACCTTCCGAGTACAGAATGGCAAGGGTACCAAAATCTTCACCTTCCATCACGCGTTTACGCAGCTCCAGCAGTCGCTCCTTTACCTCGTAAATAGCTTCTTCGCTGTAGGCAGGGTAGGCAATAATCTGAGCAAGTTCCACCTGTGTATTTATATAAGGGATACTGTCCGGATCAAGCGAGCGGTAGAAGCTTTTTACATCCGATGGGGTGGTGGAGACTCCTTCAGTTATAGAAGATTGCACCTGTCCGGTAATCATCTGTTCCTGTATGGCTTCCCTGAGGTCGTCTTTGATATCATAAATGGATTTATCAAAATAGGCTTCCATTTCTTTTTCAGACCCGAACTGGGAAATGAAGTAATCGAGACGGGATTCCATTTGCATTTCGACCATATCCGGACCCACTTCAATACTGTCGATCTTGGACTGTGCCATCAAAAGTTTTTGCTCTATCATTTGGTTGAAAATCTCGCATTTCGCGTTGGGAGGAATATATCCTCCGGGCATTTTCATTTGCAGGTAGGCCTGTTCTACATCGGATTGTAGCACATGAAAATCTCCAACCACCGCAATCACCCTGTCGATGATGACAGGCTGGGCTGTTGCAGCCAGTGCGAAAAAGATTCCAATTATTATATAGGTAATTCGTTTCATTTCGATCTATTGATAAATTTCGAACTGGTTTCTGCTTACGCCATCATCATATACTCTTTGCTCAAGGGCATGGAAGAACTCAATCTTCCTTTTATTGAGGATGATACTAGTAATATCGTCTGCCACCATTTCAAGTGGCGTCATCTCTCCTTCGGGCAGGTGGTCGCTCACATGCAGAAAGTACCTGAACATCGAATCGGTGGTCTCAATATTCTTGTTAAACTTAAGGTATCTCGATGGCTGAGAGATGTTCATAGGCAACTGGCTCTTGATGGAGGAAAAGTAAATCCATGTATCATTAAAATCACTGTACTTTTCAGCATAGCTTATGCAATATTTCTCCATCTTGTCCAGTTCATCCTCGCCGTTTGTATAGGACCAACTTCTCAACTCGTCGAGCCTTGGAGATGAGATGGGAACTTTTATAAAGGTACCTTTAATTACATCCTGTCCAAGAATGAAGTTGCTGCTGTTATCCTGGTAATAGGCTTCTATTTCCCTGGCACTTACAACTGTGTCAAGCTTTTGCTGAAGCAGCTTCTGCCTGTATGAGAATATCAACAGGGAACGATGGTATTCGGCAAGCTGATTTTCGAAGTCTTTCTGTTCTTCCGTAAGCGCCTGTTCAGCTCTGCTTAACATTAACTGGTCTTTTACCCAGGTGTTTATGTATCTTTTAGCCAGTATAATACTGTCCTTCTCTGAAGTTCCTTCCGGGATGGCTCTGTCCAGGTCGGAAGGGAAAAGGTAAAGATCAAAAACCCTTGCCACAGGAAGCTCATTCCTTTTCTTCGTGATAAGTGAGCAGCCGCTTGTGGCGAAAAGAACCAGGGAGATATAAAGCAGGACTCTCCTCATCTTATAGTTTTATTTGCGAGAGGAGAGACTTGTTAACTTTTACCGGATATTTTGCTTTAAGTCCTTCAATCCACTGTTTTTCCAGGTAATTCTGGTAATCAGACGTGATCTGTCCCCGGGCTTCATCAAGTTTTTTAGGCTCAGGATTTCTCGCTTTTTTAAGGATTACAAAAGTGGACTTCCCGTCCTTATTTACCACCTCACCCAATCCCGTCTCGCCGTTCATGGCATCAATCATTTCATTCTTTCCTGCTTCAAGCAGCACACTTTCAAGGGTGATGCAGGGAACTGTATCGTTTGCGCAATAGGCCTGGTTCAGTGCGGCCTCATCCAGACGCCCTTTGGCGATCTTTTTGTAGACTTTTCTAAGGCCTGCCAGATCGCCATCCTCAGTGCAGCTCACAATCATTGCATCGAAACGCTGCTCCCACATATAATCATTTTTATGATGGTTGTGAAAGTCGGTAAGTCCCAAAGTATCAGAAACGGCCAACGACCACACTTTCTGGTCCATAATGTCGAAAAGCAGAATGCCGTCATGGTACTCTTCATAGATGTACCTGAATTCGGGATATTTTTCAGCCAGGATCGATTCTTCGTAGGCAATGATCTTTTCCTTGCTAAATTCAGCATAAAAATTATCTATGTAGGATTGGATATGTCTTGATTTTCCTTTTTTCTGTTTTTCGAGGATGTAAGAAACGAAGGTTCCTGTAGTGACGGTTTGTTCGCCAATTTTCATCAGGGCAGTTGTGTTATTTTCCATGCCTGAACCATCCCAGGATCCCATCAGTAAAGAGGAATCTGCCGCTTCATACACTAATTCAAGTCCTTCAGGGTATTCAGTGAAACCGTTATCAACTTTCAGTTTGTTCACATATTTTTCGGTTTGAAACTGCATACGGTCGCCTCGATTGGCTTTTTCCTGAAGATCGGGTAATAGCTCCTCGTAGGTGCCTATGGGTTTGCGGTCGATCATTTTTACGATGTGCCAACCGTAGAAGGATTTAAAAGGCTTTGTATAATCACCCTTGTTCTCAATGGCATAACTGGCATTCTCAAACTCAGGGATCATTCTGCCAGTTCCAAACCATGGAATCTCTCCGCCATTCTTAGCGGAATTGGGATCTTCAGAGTAATTGGTTGCCATGTAAGCAAATTCTTTCCCCACGCTCAGGCTATCATAAATCATTTGGGCCTTGGCAAATGCCTTTTCTTTTTGCTCCTCATCCATCTCAGCGGGCGTGCGGACAAAAATATGGGCAACTTTAATCTGACCACGTGCAGGCCTTCGGTCGTTTACTTTTAGGATATGGTAGCCGTAACTACTTCTGAAAGGTTTGCTGATTTCACCGACGGGGGTGTTATAGGCCTGGCATTCGAAACTGTAGATCATTGAGAATACAGTGAAATAGCCCAGGTTTCCACCATTACGGCCTGCCGATCCATCTTCGGAAGTGGCCCTTGCAACGGTTTCGAAATCTTCACCTTTCATAATCCGTGCCCTGATCTCGGTGATTTTTTCATAGGCTGCCAGTGTATCTTCCGGTGTTGGGTTTGCAGGTAGCTTAATCAGAATATGGCTTGCATTAATATCTGTTTTTGCCCGCTCATAGGCTTCGAGGATCAGGGCCTCTTTAGATTCGTCGTCCACCAGGTATGGTTTTGCAAGTTGCTCCCGGTAGCCTTCCAGTTCACTAATAAATTTTGTGGTAGTATCCATCCCGAGGGCCTCGGCCTCCATTACTTTCAGCTTGAAATTAATAAACAGGTCGAGGTATTCCTCCGGGCTTTGCTTATTGAGTGATGCGTCATTATTGTTCTTCTTGTAAATACGTTCAAATTCTGCCAGTGTGACCTCATCATCTGCAATGGTCATCAGTACCGGAGATTTCTGACTGTAAAGTCCGAGCATTGTAATACTTGCCAGGACAATGGAGAGTAAGCGCTTTCTCATTTTTCTTATATGGTTTTTATTTTAAACGAAGGGTGTAAATATATATTATCTACTGTAGTTGGGAGCTTCCCTTGTGATGGTAACATCATGAGGGTGGCTTTCCTGAACACCTGCACTGGTGATCCGTGTGAATTTTGCTTCCTGCAGGGCTTCAATATTGCTTGCTCCGCAATATCCCATTCCGGCACGCAGTCCACCCATCATCTGGTAGATTACCTCTGCCAGGCCTCCTTTAAACGGGACCCTGGCGGCAATGCCTTCAGGCACCAGTTTTCTTATATCTTCTTCCATATCCTGGAAGTATCGGTCTTTGGATCCGTGCTGCATGGCTTCGACGGAACCCATTCCACGATAGGATTTGTACTTTCTTCCATTGTAAATAATGGTTTCACCGGGAGATTCCTCCACACCGGCAAAGAGCGAGCCGGCCATAATGGAATGTGCTCCTGCGGCCAGGGCCTTTACAATGTCGCCCGAGTAACGGATGCCGCCGTCGGCAATTACCGGGACGCCTGTTCCCTTAAGGGCCTTAGCCACCTCGTATATGGCAGTGAGCTGGGGTACCCCCACACCGGCAATGACCCTGGTAGTACAAATGGAACCGGGTCCGATTCCAACTTTTACTCCGTCGGCCCCTGCTTCAACTAGTGCCAGGGCAGCTGCTCCGGTAGCCACATTTCCTACAACTACGTCCAGGTTTGGAAATTTAGCCTTAACCTTTTTCAGGCTTTCAAGCACACCGATGTGATGCCCGTGGGCAGTATCAATAACCACGGCATCAACCCCGGCTTCTTCAAGGGCTGTTACCCGCTCAATGATGTCATGGGAAACTCCCACTGCAGCAGCAACACGTAGTCTTCCTTTATCATCCTTGCAGGAATTGGGTCTGTCTTTTGATTTTGTGATATCCTTATAGGTAACAAGACCTATGAGTTTATGATCAGCATCCACCACCGGAAGTTTTTCAATTTTGTGCATCTGCAGGATTTTTGCAGCTTCTGCCAGCCCGGTCTGACGGGTGGTTGTAATAAGACCTTCTCCAGTCATAACCTCTGCAATTGCAAGATTCATGTCCTGAATGAACCTCAGGTCCCTGTTGGTAACAATCCCTATGAGTACATTCTTGTCATCCACCACTGGAATACCACCGATTTTATACTCTTTCATTAGGTTCAGGGCATCTCCAACAGTCCCATCTTTTTTTATGGTAATGGGCTCATGGACCATGACACTTTCGGCCCTTTTAACCCTTTTAACCTGTCTTGCCTGCTCTTCCAGCGGCATATTCTTATGAATAACACCTATCCCGCCTTCGCGGGCAATGGTGATGGCCAGTTTCTCTTCGGTAACGGTGTCCATTGCAGCCGAAACGATGGGTGTGTTCATCATTATATTCCTGGAGAAAGGCGTTTTGATATCAACCTCTCTTGGCAGGACCTCTGAGCGTGCCGGTATTAGCAGAACATCGTCGAAGGTAATTCCTTCAAATGTGATTTTATCCTGGGCGAAAGACATTGTATTATAATTTGGTTAAATTTAAATGTGGCAAAATTACAAAAAAAAAGCATAGCTAAGCTTGAAGAAATTAGGGGGATATTATCCCGGTTCTGGGGCTTTGAAGAATTTCGTCCCCTGCAGGAGGAAATCATTATCTCTGTTTTGGAGGGGAATGATACACTGGCTCTTATGCCCACAGGGGGTGGAAAATCACTGACCTTCCAGCTCCCATCCCTGGCTCTGGATGGTATTTGCATTGTGGTTACGCCCCTGATCGCCCTGATGAAGGATCAGGTTGATCAGTTGACAGAACGGAAGATTAAGGCGGCGTCCATTCATTCAGGGATGACCCGGAATGAGATCTTAATCACGCTTGATAATTGCAGATTCGGGGATTACAAATTCCTCTATGTGTCTCCGGAAAGACTGCGTTCAGATTTATTCCGTGCACGTGTAGGAGACATGAATGTGAATCTGATCGCCGTGGATGAGGCGCACTGTATCTCACAATGGGGTTATGATTTCAGGCCCTCATACCTGGAAATAAAGGCAATCAGAGAAGTGCTCGAGGGAGTTCCCGTACTGGCTCTGACCGCAACAGCCACTCCGGAGGTTTGTCGCGACATCCAGGAGCAGCTTGGTTTTAAGAAAAGCAATCTGCTCTCCAAAAGTTTCGATCGGGCGAACCTTGCTTATGTGGTTCGGCGTACCGAAAACAAGAACAGGGAGCTGCTTCAAATTGTAACGAGCCTGGATGGTTGCGGAATTATCTATACAAGGAACCGCAAGAAGTGCAGGGAGATTTCTCTTTTGCTGCAGGAGAAGGGAATTAGTTCCGGTTATTACCATGCCGGTTTAAAGCAGGATGAAAGGGACAGCAGGCAGCATGAATGGATTGCCAATCGTTTCAGGGTGATGGTGGCGACGAATGCCTTTGGTATGGGAATCGATAAGCCTGATGTGCGTTTTGTAATGCATATTGACCTGCCTGATACACCGGAAGCCTATTTCCAGGAGGCAGGAAGGGCTGGTAGAGACGGGCAAAAATCATGGTCCATCCTCCTTTTTAGTCCGGCCGACACCCGCCTTGCCGAGCAGCGAATTGATATGAATTTTCCTGGAATTCCCCAAATCCGCCAGGTTTATAAGGCCCTGGGGAATTTCCTGCAGATTCCGCTGGGTAGCGGGAAAGGTCAGCAGTACGATTTTGAATTCGGTGATTTCCTGCATAAGTATAAACTCAATTCAATGGTGGCGCACAGTTCCCTGAGCATCCTGGCAAGGGAAGGATATCTGACCCTGACCGAGGCATTTAACAATCCTTCCAGAATCATGTTCCGGTCAGGTCGGGATGAGCTTTATAGCTTCCAGGTGAAAAACGAAGAATTTGATGCCTTCATAAAACTGCTGCTTCGCTCATACAGCGGCCTGTTTTCAACTTATGTAAGGATCGATGAGGCCTTCCTGGCAAAACGCTCCGGCTTAAGTCCGGGAAAAGTCTATGATTTCCTTAAATCCTTATCATCCAGGCGAATTATTTATTATATCCCCCGGAAAAACATCCCGCTTATAGGCTATGTCGAAGAACGGCTCGACGATAAGAACCTGTTTATCTCACCCGAGCGTTATAAATTCCGAAAGGAACGTTATGAAAAAAGACTCAGGGAAATGATTCGTTACGCCTCCTCAGAAACCCTCTGCAGGAACCAGTTTCTGTTGGGTTACTTTGGCCAGATAGATGCCCCGAAATGTGGCCGCTGCGACGTTTGTATTGAAAAAAAGAAAGTGGGCCCGGGAAGTCAGGTATTTAAAAAGATGCAGGGAGAGATCGAAAATTTACTGGCAGGAGAAAGCCGCGATGTCGACTCCATTGTGGAGGCTCTGGGAAGGGATGCAGAGCAGACCGTCGGGGTGCTGGAACAGCTTTTGGAATCGGGAATTCTGGTGCGCCGAAAAGATCTGAAGATAGGACTTAAATAGCCTGTCCGGTTTTTGAGGTCTTTTGTATATCTTTGCCCCATGCAAGAGGATGCTCAAAAATTCAATTCCTTTGTCTATTCGGAAGAGGTAGTCAATTTTGTAAGGGCTGCCAATGAAACAGCTACTTTCCTGGAAGCCTTAAAAGGCAAAGATAGCAGGTCCTTTATAAGCGGATCAGTGAAGCACCTTTCGGAGGTTTATTCGACCATGCTGAAGATAGGGGATACAGAACCCATAACAGAATTAGGGCCCGAACCCAATGTTTCTGAACAGGATTGGTCTGAAATTTTCCAGCGAATTGCTGCCCTCCTGGGCCCTGCCAACGAATTCCTTCGTCCGGCCGAGGAGGGAGAATTTGATGACTCTGATCTGGTTACCCATACTATTTCTGAAGACCTTGCAGATGTATACCAGGAGCTGAGGGATTTTACCTCCCTCTTCAGCCGGGGACTGGAGGACCTTATGAACGATGCAGTATGGGAGGTGAAAGTAAGATTTGCAGAACATTGGGGTAAGAAATTGCTTCGTTCACTTTCCTCGCTGCACGACCTGTATGTTGCAGGTGTTGATCCCCTGGAAGAATGAGACTATTTCAAAGCGAAATTACAAAGGAAGAAGTGGCCGAACTGGACCTGATCCAGTTTGAAGGGCCTATTTCATTAATTCAAAATGAGGAAGAGTTCAGGAGGGAGTTCAAGGAAATCTCCAGTCAGCCCATCCTTGGATTTGATACTGAGACCAGGCCCTCTTTTAAAAAGGGAAAGATGTACCCCACCTCCCTGATTCAATTATCATCTCCGGATCATGCATGGCTGATCAGGGTGAGCAGATTGGGTTATCCCAGGGAACTATTGCAACTGCTCAGCGATGAAAATGTGTTGAAGGTGGGGGCTGGTCTGAACGATGATATCCGAAGGATGCGGTGCGATTTTCTCTTTGAGCCAGAAGGATTCCTTGACCTTCAGAGCTATGTGGAAGCTTTTAAGATAGGGGAGAAGGGCCTCAAAAAGATGAGTGCAATTGTCCTGGGTTACCGCATTTCCAAGTCTCAGCAGGTTTCCAACTGGGATGCTGATATTCTGTCAGAGGCTCAGCTTCGTTATGCTGCCACGGATGCCTGGATCTGCCTGGAGATTTATAATGAATTACGAAACACCTTATACAAGGATCATGAGTGAACGCACAAAAGTTGTATTAAAGTCGGGTAAGGATTCGTCACTCAGGAGGTTTCATCCCTGGGTATTCTCAGGTGCCATCAAGAAGATACATGGCCCCGAAAGGGAAGGAGAATTGGTGGATATCTATGATAATAAGGATGAATTCCTTGCATCGGGTCATTATCAGCAGGGTTCCATTGCTGTGCGGGTGCTCAGCTTCGATCATCTGGAGCTTAACCAGGGGTTCTGGGATGAGCGGATAGGCAAGGCCTGGGATCTCAGGCTAAAGCTTGGCATGGTGGATAATGAACAAACGAATGTATTCAGATGGGTTTGTGCTGAAGGTGATGGGATGCCCGGATTGATTGTCGATTACTACAACGGTGCTGCTGTGGTTCAGATGCATTCAATAGGAATGTATAAAAGTCTTGAGGCGATTAAAGCAGCTATTCAGAAGGTGGGAGGAAACCGGATTCATACCATATATAATAAGAGTGAAAATACGCTTCCGGAAAAACCCGGTATTGAAAACCGTTCAGGTTTCCTTTTTGGGGATGCATCCCATGGTGAGGTAATGGAAAACGGTTTCCGTTTCAGGGTAAACTGGGCAGAAGGACAGAAGACCGGTTTTTTTATAGACCAGCGGGAGAACCGGCGTATGCTGGGGTCCTGGTCCAAGGGGCGAAAAGTATTGAATATGTTTGGTTATACCGGCGGCTTTTCTGTCTATGCCCTGGGTGGAGGAGCCGACCTGGTTCACAGTGTTGACAGTTCGGGAAAGGCCATCGACCTTACAAGAGAGAACATGGAGATTAATTTTCCTGGAAATAAAAAGCACGAAGCCTTTGCGGTGGATGCATTCTCCTATTTCAGGGAGATCAAGGATCAGTATGACCTGATCATCCTGGATCCACCCGCTTTTGCCAAGCATCAGAATGTGCTGAACAATGCGCTTCAGGGATATAAGCGTCTCAACCAGAGAGCATTTGAAGTTATTGCTCCCGGAGGTATTCTATTCACCTTCAGCTGTTCTCAGGCGGTAAGCAAGGAGAATTTCCGTAAATCGGTGTTTGTTGCTGCGGCCAATGCAAAGCGCAATGTTCGGATTCTGCAGCAGCTGACTCAGCCTGCAGATCATCCCATAAGCCTCTATCATCCTGAAGGTGAGTACCTAAAAGGACTTGTGCTGGAGGTTGAGTAACATTTCGGATGGTTTTACGTCTTATTTTGTAAGTAAATGGGTAAATAAGTAAATAAGCAAGTAGAAATGAAAAAATCAACATTAGTATTATTCGCAATTTTGGCCCTTGGGGCTACCTCCTGCGTGTTTGATGGTTTTACAAACACCATTACCGGAAATGGTCGTGTGGTAGAAGAAAGCAGGGATATTTCAGGGTTTACAGGTGTCCTGGTCAGTTCAGGAATTGATGTCTATCTTAGCGAGGGTAATGATTTTGAAGTGAGGGTGGAGGCAGATGAGAACCTGATTGATGTGATCGAAACTACAATGAACGGAAGTATGCTTGAGGTAGGTACCGACAGGGTGAACATCCGGAATGCCAAGTCAAAAAAGGTGTATATAAGCCTTCCTGAACTCTCAGCACTAAAAATAAGCAGTGCCGGTGATTGTAAAGGACAAACCCTGTTTCATTGTGACGACCTGGACTTGAGTGTGAGTAGTGCGGGCGACCTGAACCTGGAAGTAAAGGCCAGGCGGATTGACCTGGATATTAGTTCCAGCGGTGATGTGAAACTGGCCGGTGAGACAGAAGACTTTGTGGTCTCGCTAAGCAGTGCAGGCGACCTATATGCATTCGATCTTCAGGCCGGGAATGTGGAAGTAAACGTTAGCAGTGCGGGGGATGCCAGGGTTTATGCCACAGAAGAGATTTCAATGTCAGCCTCCAGCGCAGGGAATATTTATTACAAGGGAGATGCGAAAGTGATCAGGTCTTCCACATCAAGCGCAGGGGATATTGTAAAAAAATAGTAAATGGGAAATGGGAAATAGTAAATAGTAAATAGTAAAT
>CAZRPW010000089.1:0-18580 GCA_964601975.1 uncultured Bacteroides sp. | reverse complement strand
CATAACCAAAAAGTGCAGGTTCGACATAGTCCCACTGACCACTGATGGAATCCAGCTTCCAGGTCTCCCACAGGCTCTTAAAAATTTCATCCTTCTGGGTAAAAAGCGGAGTAAAATCGAGCATGATTGCAACGGGGCTTCCGGCAACCTTCCAATGCCCAATCCTGGCCCGGATCCCATCCTTTAGTGCTCGCTCCTTCCAATCGGAGAAAAGCGTGGGATCTTCTTTAAACTCGGGATGCTCCCTGCTCTCCCTCCAAACATCAGGTCCTATGGTTATATACTGGTCTCCCAGCTCTTTGACAACGGTGAAAGCTTTGGTGCTGATCACCGTATGGATTCCTCCGATTTTATTGCATACTTCCCAACTAACCTCAAATAAATAATCAGGCTTTTTCATTCTGTCTCTATATTTCTGAAAGTTTAACGCTTTTTATTCTTCGCTGCAGCTGTCTTCTCTTTTGAAGCAGCTGTTTTCGTCTTCCTGGTGCTTGTACTTGTCTTCTTAGTCGTAGCTTTTGCTTTGGGGGTGGAAGGTTTTGCTTTGGGAGCAGCAGGCTTTGCCCTGGAAGCAGTTGCAGAGGGTTTTGCCTTTTTCAGGCGCTCTTCCATTTTTGCAATCTGCGCTTCCTTCTCCTTTATAATTTTACTTAAGCGGGCCACATCATCATCCACATGTAGACTCTGGGCAGCATTCACCCTGATTTCAAAATCACTCAACACATTCATGTAATTTATAAAGGCCTCATAAGGGGTATCGTAGGGGTTGAAATAGGAGTGTACCTCCCCATCCGAAAAAAACTTGGTGGACATATAGTAAAAGTGGTCACTTACCTGCAGGTAGGAAAAATCCTGCCTGATTTCATCATCTTGTGTATTATACACCTTCTCTTCCAGGGAGTATAACTTGTCAAAGGCTTCATTCTGTAACTCATTCCCCAACCATGCAGTCAAATCCCGCTCCTCATCTGCCCAGGAAATAGGATTTGGAACACTGGCAGCTGAAACAACCTGGAGCTTTTTTATCACATCAGAAGGCGTGCTGAAGCTGAAGTTAGAATTTCTGAATACACTCTCCGGAAGGTGTCTCAGAAAATCAAATATTCCCGTCTCTTCCCACTGGTGCTCTCCAAAGGTTTCATAATCCATAAAAAGATTAACCACCTCCTCATTCTCCGGAACCTGGTTCAACCATCCTACAAATTTCTCGGCAGTCAGGGGGTACTCGGGCCAGCTCCTGT
The DNA here is from genome assembly GCA_964601975.1 of uncultured Bacteroides sp. Lineage (GTDB taxonomy): Bacteria > Bacteroidota > Bacteroidia > Bacteroidales. Next base: position 17,339 of record CAZRPW010000089.1, on the reverse strand, counting down.
CAGAAAAACGAAAAGCAATATCATCACTGAGTTTGAAGTTTTTCAGCAACAATTTAAGCTTCGGATTGATCGCATTACAATAGAGAAAATTAGGACTCTTCCACCCCAGAACATGTTTGGCTCCTTCGGTAAGCATTGCCTTAAATCCCATTTTGGCCACCATGGCCCCGATCTCATCGGAATAGATTAATTCGGTATTTCGGAATACAGTGGGTTCCTGGCCAAAATACTCCCGGATAAGCTCCCTGTGTTTGTTCACCTGCCTTTCAAACTCGCTTTGCCCTTTCAGAGAACATAATGAATGGGCATAGGTTTCGGAAAGAAATTCAACCTGCCCTGTATCAGCCAGTTTTTTGAAACTGTCAAGCACCTCAGGGGCATATAGCCGGAACTGCTCAAGGGCGATCCCCGATATTGAATAGGCTATTTTAAACTTCCCCTTATGTTTTTTAATCAGTTCCAGCATCAATTCATTCGTCGGCAGATAACATTTTTCTGCTACTTTATTCAGAATTGATTCATTTGAAAAATCATCATAATAATAATGATCATTCCCGATATCGAAAAATCTGTACCTTTTAAAACGAAAAGGCTGGTGGACCTGAAAATAGAAACAAATAGTTCTCATATTCATGAATCATCAAGTTACTTAACAAACTCCTTGTATATATTGTGCACTTTCTTTCCGGAATTTTCCCACTTCATATCATTCACCTCCTGGACCCCGTGCTTTCTGAACATCTCTGAAAGGGAAGGATAATTCAGCAAACCGTAGATGGCATCGGCCAGGGCATCCACATCCCAGAAATCCACCTTGAAAGCATACTTAAGGATTTCGGCCACGCCCGACTGGTGAGAAATAATCGACGGAACATTCGACTGCATCGCTTCAAGGGGCGAAATCCCGAAAGGTTCAGAGACAGAAGGCATCACATATACGTCACTTAGGGAGAACATCCGGAATACCTCATCCCCCTTCAGGAACCCTGTATAGTGAAAGCGGTCCGAAATTCCAAGTGCAGCGGTCCATTGGATCATTTTTTCCATCAGTTCACCGCTCCCGGCCATCACAAACCTCACATTATCCATCTTCTGCAGCACCTTATGGGCTGCCATCACAAAATATTCCGGTCCTTTCTGCAAAGTAATTCTCCCCAGGAAGGTCACCACCTTATCGTTGATCCCCCGCTTCAGCGCCAAGCGCTCCTGATCGGGAAGAGGGTCTACCGCATTATAAACGGTGACCACTTTGTCGGGGTGAATCCCATACTTTTCTATAATCGTATTCCGGGTCAGATTACTCACAGCAATAATCTTATCAGCCAGATACATCCCGGTTTTCTCTATTTCAAATACCGTGGGATTAACATTCCCTCCACTTCGATCAAAATCGGTAGCATGAACATGGATCACAAGGGGTTTACCGCTTGCCCGTTTAGCTGCTATTCCGGCAGGATAGGTCAGCCAGTCGTGTGAATGAATAATATCAAAATCATTGCTCAGTGCAATCTCACCAGCCACCGTAGCATAATTGGCAATTTCTTCGTAAAGGTCCTTGCCGTAGGTACCCGTAAAATTAAACTTCCCGCCCATGGTGGTCTCCACAAAACGCCGGCCCTTATTTTCCGCCTTATTCACCAATTTCTCGTACTCCTCAGGAGAAGTATAAGGAACAATGTTTGAATTGATCTCGATATAGGAGAGGTCTTCCAAAAAACGATGCTCCCTCACATTACGGATATCGACACTCACATCTCCTGCACCCAGCACCCTGATCCTGCTCTGGTCCTCATCGCCGTGCGCTTTTGGAACAACAAACAGAATTTTAAGGCCCGGGATTGAAGACATCCCACGCGTAAGCCCATAACAGGCTGTGCCCAATCCCCCGGAAATATGTGGTGGGAACTCCCACCCGAACATCAAAACCTTCATGCTATGGCATTCGTTAGTTAAAGTTCTCTATTATCTCCCCGATTCTAAGTAGTGCAGCTACTGCTGTAGCCTGCGAAACGCCTCCCTTTGGATTGTGAGGCGGATTGCCATCAAATACCTCCGATATGCTACCAATCCCTCTGCAGCTAAGCACCTCCTCAAAACTCTCATAAATCTTAATAAGCTGGTGATGGCCCGATCTTTTAAATACATCCATGTATCCTATAACATAATGCTCCAGCAGCCAGGGCCACACGGTTCCCTGGTGGTATGCAGTGTCACGCTGAGCCTGGTTGCCTTCACATATGCCTTTGTAATCCTCATTCTTTGGCGAAAGGCTCCTGAGCCCGCGGCTGGTCAGCAACTCCCCCTCAATGACATCCAGGATTGACTTTTTCATCTCCATACTAAGGGGAGAGAAAGGCATGGAGACAGCCATAACCTGGTTCGGCCTTACAGACATATCTTTCACTGAATCATTAAAATAATCAGCCAGGTAGCCCGTCTCAGCATCCCAGAAAGATTCAATGAAAGAAACAGAAATCCTCTCTGATAATTGACTGTAATCTCCCACAAATTTCTGATCTCTTTTTCCTGCCCATTCAAGTGCCTGGCAAACCGCATTGTACCACAGCGCATTAATCTCAACAACGAAACCATCCCTTGGGGTGACCGGTCGTCCATCCACAACGGCGTCCATCCATGTCAGAGGCGTATTATCTAATGCTGCATAAATAAGACCATTCTCATTCATGTGGAACATCCCGGAAGTACCGCGCCTATAGGTTTCCAGGACCGCCTTAATGGCCTTCCCGTATTTTTTCCAAATATCAAAACCCGGATCATATGCAGCGTATTGCTGTAGCGCCCAGATAAACCAGAGCGGAGTATCTGCCGAGGGAAAATTCTCGGCACCCCTGCCCTTCCCACTTGGGAAAATACCATCTTTCATCCTGGCCACCATCGTATCGATCACCTCCAGTGAAGTGGGCAGATCGCCGGTGCTCATGGTTAAACCTGGAAGGGCCATAAATGTATCCCTGCCCCAGGAGCCATACCATGGAAAACCTGCAATAATTTCTGTCTCGCTTTTTTTACGGACAATAAACTGCTGTGCCGCATTCAGTAAGCAGTTTTTAAGGCTGTCTTTGGGAATCCGGCCTTTCATTTCTGAATTAAACTTTCGCTTCAGTCCCGCAGGTAACACCTCCTTCGTAGAGGCGGAGAATACAACCGACTCTCCTTTCTTAATTGGAATTTCAAAATAACCTGGCACATAGAGATCCTCCTTATATTCATAGCCCCTCTTTTGCTCCTCCATGTACTCAATATTATAATACCAGTCTGGCACAGGCACAAATTCGGCGCTCTTAGAGCATTGCATGTGGAGCTCAGGATAAGCCTCATAAAGCCTTGAACTAATTCCGTTAGCCACTTCGCGGTAACGTGTATTTGCGTACAAATTAGACTTGCTGAGCGCATGATGGTTTCTGAAAGCCAAAAAGGGTGTAAGTCTCAAAAGGGTATCTGAATGGGCATCGATCAGGGTATACTTCACCAGCACCTGTTCAGCCTTTGACACCATCAGACTCTCCCTGGAAAGCACCACTCCACCTACACGATAAATAAGCTGGGAGCCTTTTAAAGCTTCAAAATCCCGCACATATTTATGTCCCTTGGGAACATAATTATCCCCTTCGTATTTATGGATTCCAAGATTAAATACCTTATCATGCTGGACAATGCCGGTATCCAGTGTGGAAAGGAGCACATGGTGATCCCCGTCCATCTCTTCGAGCGGACAAACCAGGAGTCCGTGATACTTCCGGGTATTGCACCCGATGATAGTGGAGGAAGCGTAGGAACCTGCACGATTTGATCTGATCAGTTCCCTGGAAAGGGAATACTCCAAATTGACCAATTCTGATTTTTCAAACTTCAGAAAACTCATTAGTACGATGATTAAATTGTAAAATACAAAAAAAGGACCGCAATATTATTATTCACCAATACGGAAATGCTATATAATCATGAAGTTTATAGTAAAATCAGCAAGTGTTGTTGTGCAAATTTAGCAACTAAATACAACATATTTATATCTTACTATTTTTACATTTGAATTTTCTTATAGAATGAACAAATACATAAGCATAATATGCATTGTCATTAGCTTTGCAATCCCGGCCTGTAAGGAATCCCGGCAATCGGTCGAATCAGCTGGAACCATTGAAGGATTCACCCGGATTGAAGGAATTCTCACAGGAGGAAAGGGCCTGCCGGTGATCCTGGAAGAAATGGCAGTAAGGGAGTACATCCCCATAGACACGGTTAGCTGTGATGAGAAAGGACAGTTCCAGATTCAGTTTAAACAGGAGCTTACAGCCTTTTATGTGCTGCGGACTTCGAGCCCGGGATACATCACCCTGCTTTTAGAACCTGGACAGCAACTAAATATCAGCGGCAGTTACGACCATAGCGAACCATACAGCGTGAAAGGATCCAACGGTTCCCAGCTACTCATGGAACTGGCAGCGGAGCATAAAAGGACATTGGAAGAACTATCGAATATCAGCAGACTCAGCCGCGAATACCAGGATCTTCCCGATTACCCGGAGAGAAAACAGAAACTGGATCTGAAATTTGACTCCATCACTTCATCATTTAAGTATTATTCCACGAAATTCATTGAGACTAATCAGCATTCCCTCTCCATCTTGATTGCCCTCTATAATCTTTACGGACAAGGCCTCCCTGTATTTGATCCTGCTGAAGATTTTCACAGCTATCAATTTGTAGATTCCCTCTTACAGGCAAACTACCCCGATTTTGAGGCAGCACAATTGTTGCATGCTCAGCTTCTTGAAGCAAAAACCACAGAACATAAAAATGAACAGGATCTCTATCCCCATGAAGGAAAGATAGCACCCGATTTTGTATCTTCGCACCCTGATGGATCTCAGATAGCCCTGTCAGACTTAAGAGGCAACTACGTTCTGCTTAGCTTTTGGGCCGGATGGAGTAAGCCGAGCAGAGCCGAAAACCAGTACCTGAAAGATGCCTGGAAGCTATACAAGCATTCAAATTTCAGAATTTTGCAGGTATCCTTCGACAATGAAAGAAAAAGCTGGATTGAAGCCATTGAAGAGGATGAACTCAATTGGGATCATGCAAGTGATCTGAGAAGGTGGGAATCGCCGGTAGCGGATCTTTTCCAGGTTGAAAAAATACCGTCCAATTACCTAATTGATCCTCATGGCAGAATCATTGCAAAGGACCTCTTCGGAAGTGCGTTAGTTAATAAGTTAGATAACCTGTATAGTAACGATTGATCATAAACTATGAAAATTCAATATGCTGTTTTAATATTCCTTCTGCTGACTGGAATTGGATGTAGCAGGAACAATGTAAGCATCCAGGGAACTGTGGAAGATGGAGCAGGTAAAACCATCTCCCTGGAGAGACTGGATGTGAATCGAACCACTATTATCGATTCAGTAAGTATTGGCAAAGCTGGGAATTTCTCCATAAAAACTTTCCTTGAGGAACCGGAACTGTTCATCCTCCGTTACCAAAGTGGTGAAATTGTAACCCTGCTCATCTCTCCGGGAGAGCATATAAATATTTCCAGTAAAGCCGGATCATTTGGCAAGGGATACAGCGTCAGCGGATCAGAAGAGTCCGAAAACATCCGAATTCTGGTTGAGAATCTGAATCATACCCGGTCGAAACTGGACTCTCTCGAAAACGTGGCGAACACCATTACCGATCCGGAATCGTCTCTGATGAATGAGGTGCGAAAAGCTTATTCACAGACCATCATCGACCAAAAGCGCTTCAATATCAGATACCTGGTCGAACACATGAACTCCCTTTCCAGCGTATATGCCCTCTACCAGAAGTATAACGAAGAAAGCCTGATCATGGGCCTTCAGAGCGACCTCCCGTATTTTAATGTGATAGCCGACTCATTGGAGCACAGCCATCCCAATTCATCTCTCACAATGTCGCTTCGGGCAGATATCAAACGCCGGGAAGCAGCATTCAAAAATACCGACCAGTTAAACAAACTTATGGAGATGGCCGATGAGCCTATCGGAGTGCTTGATCTGTCCATACCCGACCGCGAAGGAAAAGAGATCGCCCTTTCCGACTTCAATGGGAAAGTAACCATGGTGGTATTCTGGGCTTCCGGAAACGAAGGCAGCATTAAATCCATGTTACAGCTGAAACAGACCTATAAGCTTTACAATCGTAAAGGTTTCGAAGTCTATGCCATTTCCCTTGATAATAATAAAATCAGGTGGATGAATGCCATTGACTTCAACGAGTTTAGCTGGACCAATGTATCGGAGCTGAGCTTTCCCGAATCCCGGGCAGCCCTGATCTACAATGTAAGCGCGCTGCCCGCCAGCTACCTGATCAACAAGGAAGGTGATATTGTGGCAAAAAATCTAACTGGGAAAACCCTGGAAACATGGCTTGACAACCTGCTATAAAGGAACAATGCCAGAAAAAAAGCGCATATATTTTGCTTCGGACCTTCACCTTGGGATGTTTCCCATTCATGAAAGCAGACAACGGGAACGATATTTTGTCGATTGGCTGGAGGAGATCCGTCATGATGCAAAGGAACTCTGGCTGCTCGGTGATGTATTCGACTACTGGTTTGAATACAGCAAAGTAATTCCAAGGGGATTCTCAAGGTTTCTGGGGAAACTTGCCACCCTGGCTGATGAAGGTCTTGAAATTCACATATTCCCCGGAAATCACGATGTCTGGTTCTTCGACTATATACAGGAAGAAATTGGAGCAATCATCCACCATGGAAATATAGTTAAAACCTGGAATAACCAAAGCTTTCTGCTCGGACATGGCGACGGACTGCTTAAATCTGACCGTGCCTACCGACTCCTGAAAAGTGTTTTTAAAAACAGAACCATGCAATGGCTCTACGCCCGTCTGCACCCCAACGGATCTACAGCTTTTGCCCAGTGGTGGTCCAGGAAAAGCCGCACAAAAAAAGGGGCCTACGTTCCTTTCCTGGGAATTGAAAAAGAGCATCAGATCATCTTTGCTAAGGAAACCCTGGCAGAGCAGCCACAGATCAACCATTTTATTTTCGGGCACCGCCACACCCCCTACCAGATCCAGTTATCCCCCTCGAGTGAGATTGTTTGTCTCGGCGATTGGATCATCAACTTCACCTACGCTGTTTTTGATGGCGAAACGCTTCAGCTGAAAAGGTACTTCGAAGACCGTGGCGAAATCATAACCTTGTAAGATCTTTCAGGCAAAAAAATACCGCTCCCCCAAAGGCGGAAGCGGTATTTCTTGAGTTTAATACTGTTTCTAGAACAAGCCGAAAGCCACGGTAAGACCTGCCATTACAACAGAAACCATGGTCATCAGTTTGATCAGGATGTTCAATGAAGGCCCTGAAGTATCCTTGAAAGGATCACCTACCGTATCGCCAGTCACAGCAGCATGGTGAGATTCACTTCCTTTTCCTCCGAAGTTGCCTTTTTCAATGTACTTCTTGGCATTATCCCAGGCACCACCGGCATTGTTCAGCATCACCGCCAGGGTGAAACCTGTGGTCAGACCACCAACCAGCAATCCGATTACTCCGGCTACGCCAAGAAGCAGTCCAACAGCAATAGGAACAGCGATAGCCAGCAGGGATGGCAAGAGCATCTCTCTCTGAGCACCCTTGGTCGAGATTTCCACGCACTTGGCATATTCAGGAGTGGCTTTACCTTCCATGATACCGGGGATCTCGCGGAATTGTCTGCGAACCTCGTCAACCATTGAGCCAGCGGCACGACCCACAGCTTTCATAGTCATCGCACAGAATACAAAGGCCATCATGGCACCCAGGAATATTCCACCCAGAACCATTGGATTAAAGATTGAAAGGTCATAGGCAGTCACAAAATCGTGGATGGTTGCACTATTTAACTGAACCACATTCAGCCCATCGGCAGCTGCAGGAGCATGGTCTGTATAGAAAAGGGTATCACCTACCCGCTCGAATCCATCCACAGCCTTGTCGGCCAGCCTGCCAAGCCAGAGCCTTACCTCTTCCATATAAGCAGCCATAAGAGCCATAGCAGTCAGGGCAGCAGAACCAATGGCAAAACCTTTACCGGTGGCTGCAGTTGTATTTCCAAGCATGTCCAGGGCGTCGGTGCGTTCACGCACTTCCGGTGGAAGCTCAGCCATTTCAGCATTTCCTCCTGCGTTATCTGCAATAGGACCGAAAGCATCAGTGGCCAGGGTAATCCCCAGTGTTGAAAGCATACCAACAGCAGCAAAACCGATACCGTAAACTCCACTGGAGAATTCAGCAAATCCACCAGAGAATCCAAAAGCAGCAATGATCGCAATAACGATGGTTACTACAGGAATCCATGTGGAGTACATCCCCACTGCCATACCCTCAATAATGGTAGTTGCGTGGCCCTGTTGTGTTGCAGAAGCAATACCTTTGGTGGCTTTATATTCATCAGAAGTAAAGAGTTCTGTTCCCTGTCCGATGATTACACCAGCAGCCAGACCAGCAACCACGGCCCCAAAGATTCCCCAGCTTACCCAGCCAAGTGCTGCCATTCCAGCCATTGCAACAAGGATTAGTAATGAACTACCTCCCGTACCAAGCAGCAATGCATTCAGCAGGTTCTTCTGGGTCGCCGAGTCTTTGGCTCTCACCATGAAGATTCCCAGGATAGAAAGCACAATACCGATAGCTGCTACGATCATGGGAGCCACAACGGCCATTCCCTGTTCAACACCCGAGAGTCCGGGTAAAGCAGCACCAAGTGCAGCGGTAGCCAGGATGGAACCAGCGTAGGATTCATAAAGGTCAGCACCCATACCAGCCACATCACCCACATTGTCTCCAACGTTATCGGCAATGGTAGCAGGGTTACGGGGGTCATCTTCCGGAATACCGGCTTCCACTTTACCTACCAGGTCGGCACCCACATCGGCAGCTTTGGTAAAGATCCCTCCACCCACACGGGCAAAGAGCGCCTGGGTAGATGCACCCATACCGAAGGTAAGCATCACAGCAGTGATCTCAATAAGTTTTTCATGCTCGGTTGTTCCTTCGTGAACGAAGGTCAGACCCATCCAGTGAAGTCCGTGCTCCATATGCTCCGGACTGAAGATGAATTTGTTCAGGATCCAGAACCAACCGGTGATATCCAGCAGTCCAAAACCTACAACAACCAGCCCCATCACTGCACCACTTCGCAAAGCAACCTGCAATCCCTTGTTCAGGGATTGGGAAGCACCGTGTGCAGTTCTTGCAGAAGCATAGGTAGCAGTTTTCATTCCCAGGAATCCACAGAGACCCGAGAAAAATCCACCAGTAAGGAAGGCTACCGGCACAAAGGGATTCTGCACTCCAAGATAGGCGAGTACAATAAAAACAATTAGCAGAATGCCGAATACATATCCTACCACACGGTACTGGCGTTTAAGGTAAGCCATAGCCCCGTCACGGACGTATTGAGCAATTTCTTTCATCCGGTCAGTTCCCTCTGAATTCTTCATCATATTCCTGAAGAAAAGCCAGGCAAAAACCAGCGCTACAACAGCAGCCAGCGGGAGTAACCAAAACATTGCAAAAATATTGGTCATAACTCTAGAGTTTAAGTGTTAAAATTAAAATAAGTCGCAAAGTTACTTAAATTGCTTTTAGAATGATGTTAAATAAAAAGGATTCGCGATAGATTGACACAGGTCACTATTGGTGTTATATTTGTGTAAGCAAAACCGAAAACAAATGAAAGAACTTTTCGCATTCATCATAGCAATATTGACCACAGGAAGCGCTCTATTGGGTCAGTGCACTCCTGATACTGTTACCTGTAAGGATATCGACGAACCGGGGCAAATCTGCCCCATGTACCTTCCTGAAGCCACAGTGAATAATTATTATGATGAAGTTGTCACAGTCATTCCTCCCTCCGAGATTACTGTAGGAACCGTCACAGTATTTGTTCACTATATCGTTGTAGACAGCGTCAAGAACCTTCCTGCTGGGATCTCCTATGCCGTCAATGCCGATCGCTTTTATGCGGATACTGCCTACTGTGTATCCATATATGGCACACCTGTAAATACAGGTGAAACCACCATGGCCATTTATGTGACTCCGTATATCTGGTTAAACGGAGTTTCCACACCCGTTCCCCAGGTAGTGAACGATACTTCGGTAGTGTTGACCGTTGTGGAGACTTCCGGTTTTGATCCCAAACCCTTTTCAGATTTCCATATAATGCCCAACACACCAAACCCATTCTCAGATGCAACAAGCATTGGGTTTTATACCCCTTTCGACGACCGAATAGAACTATCTGTGTATAACCTTCTTGGGATACTAATACATCAGGAAACCATGGGTGTACCTCCGGGAGAATATCATTTCGAGTTTAACGGACAGGCACTGCAACCAGGAACCTATTTTTACAGGGTAAGTAACCGAAAACAATACCAGACCGGTAAATTTATTAAGACTAAAAGGTAAATTTGAGCTGCAGGGTAATCTGACGCGGGGGTCCAATATCACCGGGTCGGCCAAGGTATTCGACATTCATTGCATTTTTTAAAAGGCAGTTTATCCTGAATGCCGGGCTAATGTTCCATCCCAGTCTCAAATCGATAAGCAGATAGGCCCCAGCCTCTTCCACCCAGTAAACCGGGAAACCCGGCAGGAGCATATCTCCCAACACTGGATCGGTAAAGGCTCCATCCACATTAATCATCTTTGAATAATATTGTGCATTAATCCCCGCAAAGACCCCCCTGATCTCAGCTTCCAGATCACCTTTCAGCAGATGGCGCCGTCTATAATTAAGCACATAAGCGTCGTCGTCGGTTCTTCCTAATGAATCAATCAGAACCGGGTCAACAGGATCCATATAGGTGTAACCACCAGACATAAATAATTTAACCGGGCCCAGGCTTCCCTGGGCACTGAGGGTAAACTCAGCTCCAATAATACGGGCTGTCTCAATATTCAGGGCTTTGAAACCCACATATTCGAAAGGAGGAAGAACCAGCTCATCTGGGGGATAATAGCCAAAGGTATACTCAATCATATCCTGGTAGCGGGTCCAGAAAAGAGCCAGGTCTGCAAATCCCGTCCATGTTCCCAGCATAAACCCCTGCTTAACGCCAATTTCAGCACTCCAGCCATATTCAGGTTCCAGGCCCTGGTTAGGAAAAATCTTCAAGCCACCTGCTGAGGCATCCACGTATTTCTCGGCAACCGATGGAAAGCGGTAACCCTGTCCGAACGATGCCCTGAGATAAGTAGACCTTCCAGCCTGATAATTCAAACCTGCACGCACCACAGGCGAAGCCAAAAAGAGCTCCTTATTCAGGCTGTTAAGCTCCCACCTGAGCCCGGCGGAAACCTTGAGTCGCTTTAAAAGGGTAGCATCCAGCTGGGTATAGACTCCGCTATTGGATCCCGTGTGACTATCGAACAGGCCCGCCTCCACTGAGTTACGCATCAGAGAAAAACCGCTGGTCCAATGGACCTGCTCACCGATGTTTTTCAAATACCTGTACTCCCCGTACCAGACTTTAGAGAAACTGTTTTTGGTCGGATCTATCGTATTGTTTCCCACACTGTAAAGCCTGGTACGCAGGGTATGCTTATCTCCCCGTGGAGTAAAATACTCCACATAGGGATCAATATGAAAGCGGTACCCGAACAAACGCGCATAGGACTCGGGGTTCTGTCGATAGGCCCCCGAATCAGCATCCTGCCAGAGAATGAAATCGGCATGATCGGTGTACATGAAACTGGACGACAAACCCAGGGATAAACCCTTCACATTTTTAAATCTGTAACCCAGAGCAAGGTTGCCCCTGATCCGGTCTTCGTGCTCCCTTTCTCTGTATCCTTCATTCTTAAAATAGTTCGCCCCCACTGAAAAATCCAGGTCTCCTATTTTCCTCAGGTGGGTAAAAGAAGCTCCTGTGTAGAAAGGTGCACGATCTTTCCAGATCATCTCCTTCCTCTGAGGTTCAAGGTAGGCTCCTGAAAAGAGGGTTACATCGGTCTGTGGATCATTCCCCGGGAACCTGGTTCTCAGGTTGATCACCCCGTTCAGTGCAGAGGAACCATAGAGTACCGAAGAAGCACCCTTGATTACCTCCACCTGGCTTACATTCTCTACCGGTAAAAAGCTCCATTTGATATCCCCTGCATCGCCCGAAATCATAGGCAGATCATCCACAAGCATTAGAACCCGGCTCCCCACTCCATATGCAAAGCCACTCCCTCCCCTGATACTGGGCTGACCATTCAGGATGCTAACCCCCGATGTTTTTTCAAGGATCATATCCAGAGAGGTGATATTCTGATTGGATAACTGGCGGGGATGCAGGATGTCAAGAGAGACCGTTATATCCGATAATTTTTGTTCAAATTTTCCGGCACTGACCACCACCTCATCAAGCATATTCGTGCTTACATGCATCTTCACATCCAGATGAAAACGCTCACCTTCCCGGATACTAAGCTCCCGGGATACCATTTCATAACCCACATAGTAAAACTCAACCGTGTAATCCCCGGCCGAAAGCTTCAGGGAAAAAGAGCCATCCTCGCTCGAAATGGTACCCGATTGCCGGTTAGCACTGATATTCACCGCAATCATGGGTTTCCCTGACCTGGCATCCAGAATTACACCTTCCAAAACCCCTTCATTTTGTCCAAACAAGGAAGGATAAAAAAACAACAGTAGGGTGAAGATAAATAAGCGCATTTAGTCAGGATTCGATCATTTTGTTATATTTGGCGATCCAATTTAACCATTTTTAATCTAATTGATTACAACATGCTTTTACATCAAGAATTTGTCCGCAACGCAAAGCGATATTCGAAAAAGTTAGCCATCAAGGACAAGACCACCAAAAGTGAAGTTTCATACAGTCGTGCATTGATCGGAGCTTTAATTTTATCAAAAAAATTTAAAGCCTATGAAAAGGGTTATATTGGAATCATGATTCCCACTTCTGCAGGATGCGCCCTGGCCACGGTTGGAGCCCTGATGAGCGGAAGAGTGCCAGTGATGATCAATTATTCAACCGGAGCAGAAAACAATGCCAGGTTTGCCCAGGAGAAGTGCAGTTTCAAAACCATTATCACCTCAAAAGCACTCCTGGATAAAATCGGATGTCAAATTATTGAAGGGATGGTCCTGATCGAGGATATTATGAAGAGCGTGACCACAGGTGAAAAACTGAAGGCCGCTCTGAAAACCAAGCTCCCCACCGGAATGATCCTGAACAGCATCCACAAGGGAGAGGAAGATGACAATGCTGCCATCCTTTTTACCAGTGGCAGTGAGAAGGAACCCAAGGTGGTGCAACTGACACATAAGAATTTGGCTTCAAATATCAAGAGCTTCTGTGATTATGTAGATATTAGAGATTCTGATATCATGTTGGCCAACCTGGTCTTCTTTCATATCTTCGGGCTTACGGTCAACCTGTGGGTCACTTTTGTGAAAGGAATGACCATGATCACCTATGCAAATCCCACCGAATTCCAAACAATCAGCAACATTGCAAGGGATGAGAAACCAACTGTGATGGTGGGAACTCCCAGTTTCTTCTGGGGTTACCTGCAGAAATCGGAGCCAGGAGATTTTAAAAGCCTGCGCCTGATGGTGGCTGGAGCTGACAAATGTCCGGATGCTCTGAGGGAAGGCTACATGAAAAAACACGGGGTAACCTTGTTGGAAGGATATGGAGCCACTGAAACATCACCGGTGGTTTCGGTGAATTCAATGGAATATAACCGACCTGGAAGTATCGGAAAAGTAATTCCGAATGTGGAGGTCCGAATCGAACATCTGGAAACCGGGGAAAAATGTGCAGCAGGTGAAGTGGGAAACATCCTGGTGAGGGGAGACCTTGTAATGAAAGGATACCTGACTGCTCCGGAGCTTAATGCAGAGGCCATTGTCGACGGTTGGTACAACACTGGTGATATGGGTTACCTGGATGCAGACGACTACCTCTGGCACTCGGGCCGCTTCAAGCGTTTTGTAAAGATCGGAGGAGAAATGGTTTCACTTGTAAAGGTGGAGAATGTGATGGAAAAATACCTTCCGGAGGGTGTTAAGTGTTGCATTGTAGAGATCCCCGACGAGATAAAAGGGGCCACTATCGTAGCGGCTGTCACAGAAGATATTAACAAGGTGGCCATCCTGCGAAAGATGGGTGCCGAACTTCCCAATATTGCATTGCCCCGACAGTTCTTCGTTATCGAAGAACTGCCGATGATGAGTACAGGAAAAATCGACTTCCGTTCGGTTTCAAAACTTGTAGATGAGATTGTTGAAGAGCATGATGACGACGAATGAATAACATGGTCTTCACGATTGCCATCCTCTGGGGAGTCATCGGCTTTGCCGCGTATTATTTTTTAGCACACAGGGATAGCCACTCCGGAAAAGTCAGGGAAGTTGTTGCCCAGCGCGCCTGGGGTGTGCTCTTCATGGGGCTTATAACCTTTTTGATCATCCTGCTTGTATTTAAGGAGCGTCCCGGATCATACGGATTGGGATTTTCTTTTGCAGCGTCACCACCATGGTGGATATACCTGGCCATTCCGGTAATCCTCATTGCAAGTTACTTCCAGGCAGCATCGCCGGGCAACCTGGCTGTCTATCCACAAATCAGGATTGAAAAATGGAATAGCAAAATCGTGACTTTAAGTGCAGGGAGCTGGATCGCCTTTCTGCTCGCCTATGAATTTTTCTTCAGGGGATTCCTCCTCTTTGCCTCTTTAACCGTGCTGGACCCATGGCCTGCCATTGCGCTGAATTGCGCACTGTACGGGTTTGCTCATTTCTATAAGGGTCCGGGTGAAACATTCGGGGCCATTGCAATAGGGGTATTACTCTGCTACATTACCATATTCACCGGCAACATCTGGAGTGCAGTAATAATCCATTCGCTCATGGCCCTCTCCAACGAGTGGTTTTCACTCAGGTCTCACCCCGATATGAAATTTCTTAGATTGTAATGGGCCATACAATATTTGTAAGCGGCGCAACAGGTTTCATTGGCTCAAGGCTGGTGGAAAGACTTGCAAATGAAGGAGCTACCGTCCATGCCCTATACCGGAGTGAAGCTAAAGCAGATTTGATCCGCCACAGGTGGAAAGAGGTTCACCTTTTTAAGGGTGACATCCTGGATGAAGCATCTGTTTTGGCTGCCATGAAAGGCTGTGACCAGGCCTATCATGTGGCAGCCTTTGCCGGGGTCTGGTCGAAAGACCCGTTTTTGATCCAAAAACTCAATGTGGATGGTCCCCTGAATGTGATCAGGGCCGCTCAATTATGTGGAACAAAAAGGGTGGTAGTTACTTCTACAGCAGGCATCCTTGGTCCCTCGAAAAGTAAAGCAGTAGACGAAAACACCCCTGTGCCTGGCACTTTTTTTACCCCCTATGAAGCTTCCAAAGCAGCCATGGAAAAACAACTTGGTGAACTTACCAGTCCGGGACCGGAGATCGTCATTGTTAATCCTACCCGTGTTTATGGTCCGGGGGTCATGAGTGAATCCAACGGGGTTACCAAAATGATCGGAAAATACCTGCTCGGAAAATGGAGGTTTATTCCGGGCGATGGTCTAAGCTCAGGAAACTACGTTCATGTAGAAGATGTAGTAAGCGGTCACCTTCTGGCCATGGATAAAGGAGTCCCTGGTGAGCGCTATGTGCTGGGAGGAGAAAATATATCTTACAATCAGCTTTTTGAAATTACCCGCGAAATCGGGAAGGTAAACTTCAGGTTATTCCACCTGCCTTTATGGCTGATGCTGGTGGCGGCCTGGCTCATGGGACTGTGGACCAGGATCAGCGGAATGGCACCCCTGATCCTCCCGGGACTTGTAAGAAAGTTCAACCATAACTGGATCGTTTCCTCGGATAAGGCAATCAAAGATCTTGGTTACAGGCCAATGAATGCAAAGGAAGGAATCGGGAATACAATCTCCTGGCTACAAAAACAAAGTGAATAACTTATATTTTTGGCAGGGCCCAGGGTTTCCGGTACTCCGGAACCAGGTATGTATCAGCATCAGCATCGTTTATGAATTTACTGTTGGCAGCATCCCAGTATAGTCTCCGACCCGTTTTATAAGCTACATTCCCAAGATGACAGGTGCGTGCCACGCCGGCGGCAATCTCGATGGGACAATTTAGCTTTGCGCTATTCTTAATACCATCAATGAAATTGATCATGTGGTTTTGTAATCCTTTCCCGTCACCCTTAATCAGTTCAACCCGGTCCAGGGTTGGATGACCTCCCTTGGGTTCGGGAATTACCTCCCATCCATCCCTGTCAACTACCAGTGTTCCGTCGTTCCCCACAAAACCAACACCGTGTGACCTGCCATAGTAACCACCATCGATTCCAATGCCATGGTCCCACAACATTGTAAAGCCGTCAAATTCAAAAATCGCCTGTTGGGTATCGGGAGTTTCACAGGCATCATCGGGATAGGCAAATTTACCGCCCATTGACATTACCGATTTGGGTGCATACTGCTGCATACCAAAGAGTGCATAATCAACAATATGTACGCCCCAGTCGGTCATCATCCCGCCAGCATAGTCCCAGAACCATCGAAAATTAAAGTGAAACCGGTTCTGATTGAAGGGACGCCGGGGCGCTGGCCCCAGCCAGAAGTTGTAGTCAACTCCCTCAGGAACCATTGAATCGGCTACTACGGGAACTGACTTCATCCATCCCTGGTAGGACCATGCTCTCACTGTACGTATATTCCCAAGTTTCCCTGAGTGAACATAGGCAATGGCATCCTGCCAGTGCTTGTCGCTTCGCTGCCACTGTCCGATTTGAACGACCTTTCCATACCTTGCAGCAGCCCGCTCCATGATGTTACACTCCTCAATGGTGTTGGCCAGGGGTTTTTCGCAGTAGATGTTGAAACCCTCCTGCAAAGCATTTACAAAGGGAATGGTATGCCAGTGGTCGGGTGTGCCAATTATAATTACATCCAGGCCCTTATGCTCAAGCATCTTTCTGAAATCGGCATATCCCTTTGGCCTTTTTCCCTGGATCTTTTCCACATCTGCAATCCGCTCCTGCAGCACATTTTCATCCACATCACACAATGCCGCACATTCGGTATTAGGCTGGTTCAGGAAGGTTTTCAGATCAGCAAAACCCATCCCTTTCACACCAATAACTCCACATACCAGTTTTTCATTAGCCCCTAGGATGCGGCCTTGAACAGTTGGAAATGCAGAAGAAATGCCTATAACAGCAGTTGCAGCGGCTGAGCGCTTGATAAAATCCCGGCGATTGGTAGTCATAATATTAGTGATTTGTAAGTGGTAAATGGTAAAT
>CAZRPW010000088.1:0-18784 GCA_964601975.1 uncultured Bacteroides sp. | reverse complement strand
TAGTTAGAAGTGTTATTATCGTCCAATAAATCTGTATCGCTTATTCAGGACTGGTCAGTGTGCAATTAAAAAGAGGCTGCCCCTTTTGAGACAGCCTCTTTTAACAACTAAATAAAAAATTTATAAAGCCTTCAGCTCGGCAACCAGCTTTTGTAAGGAATCTTTCGCACTCCCAAAAAACATCTTCGTATTATCATTGTAGAAAAGATAGTTCTCGATGGCAGCATAACCTTTACCCATCCCCCGCTTCATCACAATCACATTCTTGGCTTCATGAACCTTAATAATGGGCATGCCGTAGATGGGGCTTGAAGGATCGTCAAGTGCAGCCGGGTTGACCACGTCGTTGGCTCCGATCACCAGTACCACATCGGTCTTGGGCATTTCGGGATTGATCTCGTCCATTTCGACAAGCTTCTCGTAGGGCACGTCGGCCTCTGCAAGTAAAACGTTCATGTGTCCGGGCATCCTTCCGGCCACAGGGTGAATGGCATATTTCACCTCAACTCCATTGGCTTCCAACAGCTCGTCCATCTCAGAGCAAATGTGCTGTGCCTGCGCCACCGCCAGTCCGTACCCGGGTACAATCACCACACGGCTCGAGTAGTTCAGCATAACGGCTGCATCGGTAGCACTAACCTCCTTAACTACACCCTTTTCACGATCCACCCCGGCACCTCCTCCTCCGAAGGCTCCGATAATCACATTGATGAGCGAACGGTTCATGGCTTTACACATCAGGAGCGTAAGAATCATACCGGCTGCACCCACAAAGATTCCACCCAGGATCATGGCCTGGTTCTGATAGATAAACCCGGCCATAGCCGCTGCGATACCGGTAAAACTATTCAGCAGAGAAATCACCACAGGCATATCAGCTCCGCCAATAGGCATCACAAAGCTTACCCCATAAACCAGTGAAACTGCCAGCAATACATAGACAAGGGCCTGTTTTGTTTCGGCAGGAGCTCCACCAAACAGGATGTAAACCAGCACGAAGACGATCCCCGCCAGGATCAACAGGTTGATGTAAGTCAACCATTTGGTAAAAATATCTTTTACATTTCCATTCAGCTTGCCATAAGCGATCATACTACCGCTAAAAGCAATACTACCAATAATAAGCCCCAGCAGAGTTACCAGTCCCGACTGATTTTCAGGATTCGAGAATTCGATCAGGGCAACCAGGGCCGAAGCAGCACCCCCTGTTGCATTAAAGAAAGAGACCAGCTGCGGCATGGCAGTCATCTTGATGCGGCGCGCAATCACACCCCCGATAACCCCGCCAAAGGCAATGGCCCCTAAGATTATGGCAAGATTCGCCCCTTTGATTCCGCCGCCATCGCTATCGCGGTGAAGCACCATGGTGGCGATCATAGCCATAAGCATTCCTGCTCCTGCCCACATATTCCCCTTGCGGGCTGTATCGGGACTACTTAGTAGTTTTAGCCCGTAAACAAAAAAGAGGGCTGAAAGCAGGTAGAAAAATTCAAGAATAATATCTCCGTTTGTTATATTCAGTGTATCCATGGTACAGGCCTATTTTTTCTTCTTTTTAAACATTTCAAGCATGCGGTCCGTAACCACAAATCCCCCGATCACATTCAGGGTTCCAAATAGCAGGGCAAAAATCCCCAGGATGAGATTTAAGAGGTGTGATCCTTCACCCAGGTTTGCCAGGTCGGCATGACCCACAAGGATAATTCCCCCGATAATTATTACCCCACTGATGGCATTGGCGCCCGACATCAGGGGCGTATGCAGAACCGAGGGTACATTGGAGATCACCTCCAGGCCCAGGAAAATTGTCAGGGCGATTATGAAAATGGCCTCCTTATTGGTATAGAAAAAATGTAATATGCTTTCCATATCTTTAATAGAATTAATGGTTCATTGATTTTATTGAGCTCCCTTTACCCTTTCGTTGATGATGGCACCGTCACGGGTAATGCAGGTATTTGTTACAATCTCATCCTCTACATCAGGATTTATCTTTCCGTCCTCCCCTATCATCAGGTTCAGGAAATTGAGAAAGTTATTCCCCAGCATCTTACTGGCATCGAAAGGCATGGTAGAGGCAAAATTAGAGTTCCCGATGATGCTTACACCATTCACCACAACCGTCTCGTCGTTCTTAGTAAGCTCACAATTTCCTCCGGTGGATGCAGCCAGGTCAATAATAACCGAACCGGGCTTCATGTTTTCCACTGTATCTTTTGTAATCAGTACAGGAGCTGTTCTTCCCGGAATCTGTGCCGTAGTAATCACTACGTCAGCCTGGCGGGCATGTTGTTGGATCAGTTCGGCCTGCTTTTGTTTGTATTCTTCACTTTGCTCAACTGCATAACCACCGGCCGAAGCCTCATCCTTAGCTCCTTCCACCTCGACGAATTTGCCTCCAAGACTCTTGACCTCTTCTTTCACGGCGGCCCTCACGTCAAAAACTTCCACAACGGCACCCAGCTTTCGCGCAGTAGCCAGGGCCTGGAGACCTGCCACGCCTGCACCAAGGATCAGAACCCTGGAGGGTTTAATGGTACCAGAGGCTGACATGAACATGGGAAAAAAACCTGGCAATGCGCCTGCAGCGACCAGAACCGACTTATATCCGGCTACTGTGGCCATGGAAGAGAGAACATCCACTGCCTGGGCACGGGTCGAGCGGGGAATCATATCCAGACTGTAAGATCTGACACCCTCCTTTGCCAGCTTTTCAACCACCGGCTTATTGGAAAGGGGGCCCAGGATTGAAATCAGGATTTTTCCTTTTGGGATCGTGTCTGCAGGGGCATGTATACCGAAAAGCATATCTGCATCCTTGAGGATTTCGGCACGGTCAGCCACCTTAGCACCGGCTTCATTATAAGCTTCATCCGATGTAAAAGCACGCAGCCCTGCACCCTTTTCCACCTTTACAGTAAATTCCTTTTTTACAAGGGCGGCAACGTGTTCGGGCAGAAGCACAACCCTGTTTTCACCGTCGCCTTCCTTAAGCACTCCGATTGTCATGTGTTGAGATATTTATATAGTTAAATAACTGTTAACTCCAAAACAAAAAATGGGGCACTATGTTCAATCCGAAACCCTGGATTTCAGGTATTGATCCATAGACCCGGCGGCTTTCCGTCCGTCTCCCATGGCAAGAATCACCGTAGCACCTCCACGTACAATATCTCCCCCTGCAAAAACGCCCTCCACAGAACTGTGCATTGTATCCTGGTCCACATTGATGGTTCCCCACCTGGAAACATCCAGCTCCTTCATACTGGAAGGGATCAGCGGATTTGGTGAAACACCCACGCTTACAACCACGGTATCCACCTCCATGATGAATTCCGATCCTTCAATGGGAATGGGCCTGCGCCTGCCTGAAGCATCAGGCTCCCCCAGTTCCATCTTCTGAACTTTCATCTTATTTACGCGCCCGTTCTCATCGGCATAATACTCAAGGGGATTGTGCAGGTTCATAAACTCAACACCTTCCTCCTGGGCATGCTTGATCTCTTCGTTCCGTGCAGGCATCTCTTCGATGGACCTGCGATAAATAATCATGGATCGTTCTGCGCCCAGTCTTTTGGAGGTCCGAACAGCATCCATCGCTGTATTCCCTCCGCCAATAACCGCCACTTTTTTTCCGGAGATAACCGGAGTATCATAGTCCGGATCAGCCGCATTCATCAGGTTCACCCTTGTGAGGTATTCATTTGAGGAGTAGATCCCGATGAAGTTCTCCCCGGGAATATGCATGAAATTGGGCAACCCTGCGCCAGAACCCACCATGAAGGCTTCAAAGCCCTCTTCCTTCAGATCTTCAATAGATGCGGTGGCACCTACAATGAAATTCTTCACAAACTTAACGCCCATCTTCTCGAGCACATCTATCTCCACATCCACGATGCTGTTGGGAAGACGAAACTCAGGAATACCATATTTAAGAACCCCGCCAATCTCGTGCAGGGCTTCAAATACCGTGACATCATAACCCATCTTGGCCATATCAGCTGCAAATGCAAGTCCCGCCGGACCCGAGCCAATGGAGGCAACCTTAATCCCGTTTTTTTCAGGAATCTCAGGAACAGACATTTTCCCGCTGTTCTGCTCATAATCTGCCACAAAGCGTTCGAGGTGACCAATGGCCACAGGCGGTTTTTTAAGCTTCTGGGTATAAAAACAAGCCTGTTCGCACTGCACCTCCTGGGGACAAACCCTTCCACAAACTGCCGGGAGGGTATTGGTCTCCTTCAGAACGCGGGCCGCTTCAAGCAAATCGCCCTGTTCAATTCTCTTGATAAACTTGGGGATATTAATATTTACCGGGCATCCCGTGATACAGGTTGGATTCACACAGTCGAGGCAGCGACGGGCCTCCATCCGGGCCTCTTGTTCGGTCAGACCACTATTAACCTCTGTAAAATCCTTATTCCGCTTGGCAGCATTCTGCTCAGTCATGCGGACCCGCTCCAGCTGAGTGCGCTCCTTATTTTTAATGTCTCCCCTGAGGGCGACTCGCCACTCCTGCTCCCGCTCATTTTTTAAATATTCTGAAACTTCAGCCATTCTCTTCCTTCTATTTGGGGTGATTACTCAGGTAACTTTCATACGCTTCAGCTTCCGAAGGCTTATACGAATTGAGCCTCAGTAACATCTCATCAAAATCGACCTGGTGCGCATCAAACTCAGGTCCGTCCACACAGACAAATTTAGTTTCTCCTCCCACAGAAACCCTGCATGCTCCGCACATGCCGGTTCCGTCCACCATCAGGGTATTCAGACTGGCAACCGTGGGGATTTCATATTTCCCGGTAAGCAGGGTGGCAAATTTCATCATGATGGCCGGCCCCACAGTCACTGCCAGATCTACCTTTTCCCGTTTGATCACCTCCTCCATACCGTGGGTAACCAGGCCCTTGTTTCCATAAGATCCGTCGTCGGTCATTATAATCACCTCGTCGGAATGTTTTCGCATCTGCTCCTCCAGGATAATCAGACCCTTACTCCTCGCAGCCAGCACCGTGATAACTCGGTTGCCCGCAGCCTTAAAAGCCTCCACAATGGGAAGCAGTGGCGCAACGCCCACCCCGCCACCAGAGGCCAGTATCGTTCCAAGTTTTTCAATATGGGTGGCTTTGCCCAGGGGGCCCACCACATCTGTGATCTCGTCACCCACCTCCAGCTCACATATTTTTGCAGATGTTACACCCACCTTCTGAATAATCAACGTGATGGTGCCCTTTTCCACATCAGCGCCTGCGATTGTAAGCGGAATCCGTTCTCCCTTGTCGCCGGTTTTTACGATCACAAAATGACCCGCTTTTCTTTTTTTGGCAATATGCGGGGCCTCCACAACCAATCTTACCACAGCTTCTGAAAAATATTCCTTTTCTACGATCTTATTCATTCTTTGTTCTTTGTCAGGATGTTATTTTGGGACCATAATATTACTAGAAAAAACGTTCATTTCCTTTGCCATTTATCCACTACATGTTTTAAAGAATAAAAAACACTGTCGTAATCTTTTTTTATACTTTTACTTTCAGTCAAAAAAATTATCGCAAATGAAGGACCTTTCCACAGAGTACCTGGGATTAAAACTGAAGAATCCTGTTATTGCAGCAAGCTGCGGACTCACCGGCACACTTGAAGGCATCGTTTCTATGGAGAAACACGGTGCAGGTGCTGTAGTGATTAAATCGATATTCGAAGAAGAAATTCTGCTGGAGGCAGAAAAGCAGGCAAAGGAAGCAGCACAAAACCCCATGATCTATTCCGAGCTGTCGGAGACCCTGGACTACATCGATCTTCACATTAAGGACGACACACTGGGTAAGTTCCTGAAGCTGATCAAGGATGCAAAAAAAGCCGTAAGCATCCCGGTGATTGCAAGCATCAACTGTGTCTCCGGAGAGGACTGGGTCCATTTCACCCGAAAGATGGAAGAGGCCGGAGCCGACGCCATTGAATTGAATATCTTTCTGAATCCGGCTGACTTCAAAAACAAGGAATTTGAAAAGGCCTACTTCAAGATCATCAAAAAGGTGCTGGCTGAAGTTAATATCCCGGTGGCCATTAAGATCAGCAAGTATTTTACCCGCCTTGGGCTCTCCGTAAAAGCCCTTTCTGAAACAGGTATTGCCGGCATCGTCATGTTCAACAGGTTCTATACCCCCGACATCGACATTGACAAGATTTCCCTGGGCTCGGCCAACATGTTTTCCGCCACTTACGAGCACTATGAAACCCTGCGATGGACCGCGATCATGTCGGGCCGAGTCGACTGCGATCTGGCTGCATCCACCGGAATTCACACTGGAGAGGAAGTTATAAAAATGTTACTGGCCGGGGCAAAGGCTACCCAGGTAGCTTCGACCCTTTATAAAAATGGCCCCGACCAGATTGGCCGTATCCTAAAAAAGCTCGAAAAGTGGATGTCGGACAAGGAATTTGACAGCATTGAAGCGTTCAGGGGGAAGGTTGCCACCGAATATGGAGATGACCCTGCAGCTTTCGAGCGGATGCAGTTCATGAGAAATTTCAGTGAGATCAAGTAATAAGGGCTTTTATCGAAACAAATCAGGAAACTGATTGTTAGTTTAAAAATCCGGAAAGTAACACTATGGATGATCTATCCTTCTTGCAGCACCTGGATACTGAAGCAATCGAGGAGCTTTATCAGAAATACCGGGAAGATCCCGAATCGATCGACCCCAGCTGGCACCACTTTTTCCAGGGCTTTGACCTGGCCCGGAAAGATTATAGTCACCCCGAATCCGAATCCCTTACCTTCGATGAAGAATTTAAGGTTATCAACCTTATAAACGGCTATCGCAAAAGGGGCCATCTATTTACCAAAACGAACCCCGTTCGTTCCCGGAGAAAATACTTTCCCACCCTGGACCTTGAAAATTATGGTCTGGCCGAGACCAACCTCGAAACCCAATACCATGCCGGTCGGGAACTTGGATGTGGCAAGGCTCCGCTGAAGGTGATTGTCGACTACCTTTCAAAGACCTACTGCGGACATATTGGATCGGAATACATGTTTATCCGAAGTCCCGAGAAACTCAAATGGCTAAAAGACAGGATAGAAAAGAATCAGAACCAGACCATTTTCAGCCCGGAGGAGAAAAAGCGGATTTACCACCACCTGAAGGAGGCCGTGGGTTTTGAAAAGTTTATTCACAACAAATTTGTAGGTCAGAAACGCTTTTCCCTCGAGGGCGCAGAGACCCTGATCCCCGCCCTGAACGAACTTGTAGAGACCGGCTCCCGCCTGGGCGTAGAGGAGTTCAACATTGGCATGGCCCATCGTGGACGTCTCAACGTGCTTGCCAATATACTTCAGAAACCCAACGAAAGCATCTTCAAGGAATTTGAAGGAGAACTCTATGAAGAGCGTATAAGCCTGGGCGATGTAAAATACCACCTGGGTTATGGTAATACCATTACCACCGCCGATCAGAAGAAGGTGATTATGAACATCGTCCCCAATCCCTCCCACCTCGAGTCATCTGCCCCCATTATAGAAGGGGTCTCCCGCTCAAGAATTGATCACCATTACGGGGGAGACAACAACAAGCTGGTTCCGATTATTATCCATGGCGATGCTGCCATTGCCGGACAGGGAGTTGTGTATGAGATAGTCCAGATGTCAGAACTGGAAGGCTACAAGACTGGAGGAACCATTCACCTGGTGATCAACAACCAGGTGGGCTTCACCACCAGCTACCTCGAAGGGCGTTCGAGCACCTACAGCACCGATGTGGGGAAGGTCACCAAAGCACCTATCTGGCATGTAAATGGCGACGATGTGGAAGGACTGGTACATGTGATTCGCATGGCCATCGAGTACAGACAGGTATTTCACACCGACGTATTCATCGACATTCTGGCCTACCGGAAATATGGTCATAACGAGGGCGATGAGCCCCGGTTTACCCAGCCCACCCTGTATAAGGCCATTGCCAAACATCCCAACACCAGGGATAGCTATGGTAAAAGCCTGGTGGAACAGGGGGTCATGACAAGGGCCGAAATTGCGGCAGCAGAAGAGGAATTTGACTCCTACCTGGAGAAACAGCTTGAGGCTTCAAGGAAACAGAAGATGGTTCACATTCAGCAATTCATGAAGGCCCAGTGGAAGGGTCTTGAATATGCAAAAGCAACCGATTTCCAGGAATCCCTTGAAACTGGCGTAGGCAGGAAGACCCTTGACCTGATTGCCCGCAAAATCACCACCTTGCCCGAGGACCTTGTTTTCTTCAAGAAGACCTCCAAACTGGTGGAAGAGCGTGCCAGGATGTATAAGGAAAACCAGCTTGACTGGGCCCTGGGTGAGCTTTTTGCCTACGGATCCCTGCTCCTTGAAAAGCACCCGGTAAGAATCAGTGGACAGGACTCCATCCGGGGAACATTCTCACACCGACATGCTGGTATTGTGATGGAGCACACCACCGAGATCTACTTCCCGCTAAAATATATTGACACGGACAAACAGGCTCCCTTCAACATCCACAACTCCCCGCTCAACGAATACGGGGTGCTGGGTTTTGAATACGGATACGCCATGGTCTGTCCCAACACCCTCACTATATGGGAAGCCCAGTTTGGCGATTTTGCAAACGTAGCCCAGGTCATCCTGGATCAGTATATTTCCAGTGCGGAAGAAAAATGGGGCGTAATGAACGGACTGGTCCTTTACCTCCCGCACGGTTTCGAAGGCCAGGGCCCTGAGCACTCCAGCGCACGTATTGAGCGTTTCCTGACCCTGGCTGCCAGTAATAACATGCACATCATCAATCCCACTACCCCTGCCAACCTCTTCCATGTCCTGCGGTTGCATATGAAGAAAAAATCCCGGGTTCCATTGGTGATCTTCACACCCAAAAGCCTGCTGCGTCATCCGCAGTGTATCTCCACGGTAGATGACCTGGAAAAGGGAAAATTTGAACCGGTTTATGACGATACCGACAACGAAAAGGACGAAGTACGCCGCGTGGTTTTCTGCAGTGGAAAGGTTTACTATGACCTGCTGGCAAGGAAACAAAAATTGAATGTCCGCGACATTGCACTGGTGAGGCTTGAGCAGATTTTTCCCTTCCCCGAACAGCGGGTGAAAGCCATACTTAAAAAATACAAGAAAAACATGCTCACCCTCTGGGTGCAGGAAGAACCCGAGAACATGGGGGCCTGGTATTTTATCAGGAATGCAATGAAGGATGTTGAGATCATCCCGGTTACACGTCAACCTTCGGGTAGTCCGGCCACCGGCCTGTTTAAACTACACGAGATTTCTCAGACCGAAATCATCGACAAGGTTTTCAGAGAGTGCACCTGCGAATTGCTCAATGTTTACTGTGGACTACAATGCATGATCGGAAGCTCCAGGAAGGAGATCCTGAAACAACATAACTATTTCGAAAAAGAGAAACCTAAATCCTGAGACCATGGCCCTGGAAATTAAAATACCCAGTCCCGGCGAATCCATAACCGAAGTTGAACTTGCCTCCTGGTTCGTGGAAGACGGAGCCCTGGTAAGCAAGAACCAGGAAGTGGGAGAAATTGAATCCGAAAAGGCAACCCTTCCCCTCATTGCCGAACAGTCAGGACAAATAAAAATCCTGGTCGAGGCAGGCGAAACTGTGAATGTGGGTACAGTAGTTGCCAGCATCGACACCAGCGTGGAAGTCGACATAGCAGCCGCATCCCGGGAAGCAACGGCACCCGCAGCGATTGAGCCTCAAACCAGCGAGACAACAGCGACGGCAAAGCCCGAAGCCAGCGAGGCAACAGCGACGGCAAAGCCCGAAGCCAGCGAGGCAAAGGCAGCAAAGATCCCGGCAAAGACATCCGGCGAATCCGCAAATATAAAAGCCACCCCCGTAGCAAAGAAGATGATGGAAGAGGAAGGCTTTTCAGTGGATGACATTATCAGCGGACTTAGAAAGATCAGTGCTTCCGATGTAAAGAAGGTGATGCAGCAGGGAGCCTCTGCAGTCCTTCCCGAAAAAAGAAAAGCGACAAGGGATGAAGAGCGGAAAAAAGTCAGCCAGCTGCGCAAAAAAATAAGTGAGAGGCTGGTAGCGGTAAAAAATGAAACAGCCATGCTCACCACCTTCAACGAGGCGGATATGAGCACCATCATGGCCATTCGCAAAAAACACCAGGACAAGTTCGTAGAAGCCCATGGAATCAAGCTGGGCTTCATGTCCTTCTTCACAAAGGCAGTCACCGAGGCACTAAAGCTCTATCCTTCGGTAAACTCCTACCTGGATGAAGATGAGGTAGTCTCTCCCGCCTATTGTGATATAGCCATTGCAGTGCAGACCGACAAGGGATTGATGGTGCCCGTACTCCGAAATGCAGAGGCCCTGGGACTTGCAGAAATTGAGCTGGGTATTGCCGACCTGGCAGGCCGGGCCAGGAAAGCCAGGCTTGGCATTGAGGAAATGAGCGGCGGAACCTTTACCATCTCAAATGGGGGAATCTATGGATCCATGTTGTCAACACCCATCCTGAATCCTCCGCAGTCGGCCATCCTGGGCATGCACAACATTATTGAAAGACCCATTGCTATCCATGGCAAAGTAGAGGTCAGACCGATGATGTACATTGCCCTGAGTTACGACCACAGGGTCATCGACGGAAAAGACTCAGTGGGATTTCTGAAAACCATCAAGGAGTTCATCGAAGATCCCACACGTTTGATCTTTGGCGCGGGTTCGTCCGAGCAGCACCTGCTCGAGATCTGAGGAATTCCTAGTAATACTGATATTCCCGGGTCGTAATCACCTCGGGAACAATGCGGTCTTCTGTCAGGTAAATCAGGCGCTTGGTCCAGTTACCCTTTTCATCAAACTCAGTGTACTCGTAAAGCTGAGTGCCGGTAATCTCCCCGCTCAACTCCTCCTGGTAGCTCTTCACCATCAGATTCTTATCATATTCAAAACGATTGGTCACCTCCCTTTCATTCACCACCCTTACCTGGCTCAGGACCCTTCCTTTGGAATCGAAATAAGAGGCCCCTTCGTAGTGAAGATTCTCCCCTTCCCACACTTCGAAATTCACCTGTTCCTCGCTAACCCGCTCCATAAGTGTTCTGGTGGTACGCCCGTCAACCAGGGAATGAAAAGACTCTTCTACTTTCTCACCGTCCTCCCAACGCACCTTGGTATATCCAATGGTATCACCTGCATGCGTCAGGGCCAGGCTCTTCACATAATTGCCATCGGTATCATACTGAATAATCCGGTGACCATACATGCCTGGCTTGCCTGTCTCCCAACCATCATCCTTATGCACCGCTTCGTACTGGTGCTCAATCACGCTGCTTACATTGCCTTTCAGACCGGCTTTCACCAGGTCGCTGTTCCCTCCCGAACAGGAAGAAAGGATTAATGCCAGAATAAAAAGGGGAATAATATGCTTCATTACTTTTGTATATAATTTAGTACTTGCTTGATCATTAAACGCTGCTCCTCACTTACAGCCAGTGTTTCCGCCTTTTCGAAGGCCGAAAGGGCCTCCGTAATTTTCTTCTGGAAGAACAGTACCATCCCGTAATAAAAATAGTAGTCGTACTGCTTTTCCAATTCAATACAGGCAGTAAACCACTCCTCAGCCTTACGCATCAGTTCAGGAGTCTGATACTGCTGATCCATATCCACCAACCTGGAGGCTGCACCATAAAGCCAGCGGTGATCACCCTTTCTGTCGGCTGCAAAACGTGTATCAATATATTCCATTAGTTCTGCATGCTGAGCAGTATAATAGTAATATTGAATAAATGAGATGGATTTCAAGTCGCCCGCATCGTCTCGTTCCGCCTCCACCAAGGGGGCCAGCTCATTGGCCATCCGGCTTATCAGCACGATGTTTTCTTCTTCAACAGCTTTAATAAGCGTATTGTTATAAATGGTTTCAAGAGCGGGAAGATAATCCTCCCCCAGCACCCTTTTTATCCGTTCCGTTTCGGTAGCAAACAGAGGCCACCAGGAATCCTCCAGGTCCATGTAGTGAGCCACCACCCTGATGTCACTATCCTTCAGCTCATCACCTACCTTCATCCTGATATACGCTACCGCGAGACGCTCAGCCTCCTTGTCATTTCCCATTTCCCGTACCAGGGTAATGTAATCTGCATATGCCTCGATGGTGATGCTGCCATTCTCAACCTGGGCCTTGTAGGCTTTCAGATCCTTGTAATTTTCCACGTAATTCTTCAGCAGCGGAAGCAGCTCCATGGCTGGTTTATACCCCACCACTGTACTGACCCTGGTACCATCATCGCTAAAAATAAACATGCTAGGGTAACCCTGCAACTGCTGTTCGGCTGCATATTTCCGCCCAAAATCACTTTCGCCATCCATGCGCACATTCACAAAGTGCTTGTTCATATACTCGCTCAAAGCCGCAACGGTATAAACCTCTGCATCCATCTTTTTACAGGGTCCGCACCAGGTAGCGTAAACATCCACGAAAAGCATAAGCATGCCATCGTCGGCCTTTTTCTGAGCCGCCGCCATATCGGCTGCGTTTACTACTTCGATAAATTCCACCTGCGAAAAAATGGCAAAGGGCAATAGAAGCAATACCAGCGACAGAGATAATCCGTATCTGTTTTTCCTCATAATTTCTCACTTAAAATCCCGGTCTCATTCAGAACCGCAAGATACTGTTCTGATTCCTTTTCCCAGCATAATTCTTCGGCCGCCTTATCCAGGGCCGGCAACCAGGCACCCTCATCATCCTCCTCCAGCATGAACTTGACCACCCGCGCAATATTCTCCGGATAACGCTCACGTATAGCCACCCCGATACCGTAAGACTCCACAAGCTTCGCCATTTCGGGAAGCGCGGAACAAAGTACCGGAATACGACACTGGATGTAATCAAAAATCTTATTTGGCAGGGCATAACGGTAATTCAAACCCATGTCCTCCTCCAGGGAAATACCAAGCCGGGCCGAACAGGTCAGAAGCCCAAGGTCGCAGGGTTCCAGTCTTCCCGTGAAAATTACCTGATTCGACAGACCTTCCTTCTCAACCAGCGCCTTCAGTTCATCCTCAATATCGCCTGTACCGGCAATAAGCAGTAAAAATCCCTTCATGTATGTCATCGAGCGAATCATGAGCTCCAGTCCGCGCCCAATATTCAGGGCCCCCTGGTATATAATCATGGGCCTCAAATCGCCTGATTCCTTTTCATTCGAAAAAACCCTCCGCTCCGGAACATTCCTCACCACCCGGAATCGGGTACCGTAAAGCCTCCTGTAAATGGTGGCGATGGGACGGCTTACCGTAATGGCATAATCCAGTTTTGGAACCAGCCGCCCTTCGATCCATTTCCAGATCGATTGCACCATTTTCCTCCCAATCAGCTCCGGGACCTGGGTGAAAAACTCATGACTGTCATAAATCAATTTAACCCTCCTGATTTTTGCAGCCCGGTAAACAGCTGGAAGGGTATCCAGATCGTTGGCAATAAAGAGGGAGGGCCGGGGAACCTTAAGCAGGAAAAAAAACAGCCTGATGTTGAAAAATGCATAGAAAAGCGGCCCCTTTGTAAAGTACATCCTGAAACGGTGAACTTTGAAGTCCTTGTCCACCAGTTCGGGACTATTCTTGAGTCGGCGGCCAATGCAGGTGACCTCCATCCCATGGTCAATTAAAAGGGATGCAACACGGTGAATCCGCTGGTCGGTTACCAGGTCGTTAATGACAGCTATGTAGACGCGCTTGGGAATACCTGCAAAAGTTTGGTTTAAAGATATGATATTAGAACGAATCATTCCTATATTTATGTCATGTCCCTTATGCAAAAAAATCACTCCCTGAAAGCGCTTAACTCCTTTGGTGTTGATGTTCACAGCTCACTCTTCGCTAAACCATCCACAGCTGAAGACCTCCAGGAGGTTCTGGAAAGCTTCAGGCAGGAGCAAAAACCAATGCTGACTATGGGTGAAGGAAGCAATATCCTCTTTACAAAAGATTTCGAAGGGCTCATCCTAAAACCTGGCATGAAGGGGATCGAACTCCTGGAAGAAAGCGATTCGGAAGTGCTTGTAAAAGTGGGAGCCGGTGAGCACTGGGACGGCTGGGTGGAATACGCCACCCAAAAGGGATGGTTCGGACTGGAGAACCTTTCGCTCATTCCCGGTTCGGTGGGATCGGCCCCTGTGCAAAACATCGGGGCCTATGGGGTAGAGCTGAAAGATTACTTCGAATGGCTGGAAGCCTGGGACCTGGAGAAAAAAACGCTGGTCATCATAGACCAGGATGCCTGCAAATTCGGCTACCGCAGCAGCATCTTCAAACATGAAACCCGCGGCCGGCATATCATCACAGCCGTATGCTTCCGGCTCAGTAAAACTCCCTCGCTGAAACTGGATTATGGTCACCTCGACAAAGCCTTCAAAGCGGCAGGCGGAAACTCACCCTCCGACCTCCGGCAGGTAGTCATCGCTGTGCGCAGGCAAAAGCTCCCCGACCACGAAGAAATCGGGAACGCCGGAAGCTTCTTTAAAAACCCGGTGGTCGACCGCACCATCTTCCTATGCCTCCGTGTCGAGCACAAGGATATTCCCCACTACCGGGAACCCGAAAATGCAGTGAAGATCCCGGCCGCCTGGCTCATTGAGAAGACAGGATGGAAGGGAAAAAGAATTGGCAATGTAGGCACCTGGCCCACCCAGCCCCTTGTCATTGTCAACTATGGAGGAGCCACCGGAACCGAAATCTATGACTTCTCTCAGCAGATCGTAGAAGAAGTGGAAAAAAATTTCGCCATCACACTGGAGCGGGAAGTCAACATCTTGTAGCAGTTATCTGTATATCCGCCGCGTATTCAAAACCCTCTGGTACTCCCTGGCATTCCGGTTGTGCTCATTGAGCGAACGGGCAAAGGCATGATATCCTGTGAAATCGGCCTTGGCACACATGAATATATATTTGTGCTGCTCGTAATTCAGCACCCCGTCGATTGCAGAGACCGATGGAATGGATATGGGCCCAGGGGGCATTCCTTTGTACTTATATGTATTATAGGGCGAATCAATTTTTTTGTCCTCATTCAGTATCCGCTTCACGGTGAAATCGCCCATGGCGAACTTCAGTGTGGGATCAGCCTGCAGCGCAATCCCCCTGTCTAAGCGGTTCATATATAAGCCGGCAACCCTGGCATTCTCCTCATCATGCGTGGTTTCCTCATCCACAATGGAAGCCAGCGTAATTACCTCGACCCTGCTCATTTCCATACGCTTTGCCTTTCGCTCACGTTCCCCGGCCCAGAAATCTTCGTACTCCTTGTTCATCCGTTCAACAAAACCTTCAGGATCGGTGGTCCAGAAGAACTCATAGGTATTGGGAATAAACATTGAAGAAAAAGTCTGTTCACTGAATCCGTAGCGTTCCATCACCGAAGGATCGGCCATATATTCAGCAAATTCGGCCGAGTCACGCTGAAGATAGCTGCTAACCTTCCCGGCAATCTGGTCCAGGGTCCGCACATTATTAAAAACCACCATCACCGGTTCCTGGTCTCCCGAACGAAGCATATTTATAAGCTCATTATTGCTGCTGCCGTTACGAATCTTATACCGCCCCGGCTTCACATTCTTATTATAGCCCTTCTTTCCGGCCACCCAGCGAAACGATTTCAGATTGTCGATATATCCTTCATTATCTAGCTGTTCGATTACAAAAGAGAATTCGGACCCATCAGGAATATAGAATATCTCATAGTCGGCATCCAGCGACACATTGGTTTCATAGATCCGACCGTAAAACTTGAATACCACCAGCACCATAATTACCAGTCCGGTGAGCACAAAAAGCAAGGAAACTCTCACCATTTTATTTGTCCGACGCGTCCTTCTATTCTCAAACATATCCCGATTTGTTTATTACTTAACATACAAATTTAATACAATTCAAATTGTGAAGCTATTTTTGCATAAAGCTAAAGCAAATGGACAAAGTCAAAACCGTGGCCCTGGTGGCCCATGATAATCGCAAATCCGACCTTTCCGAGTGGGTTGCCTACAACGCCGAAAAATTAGCAAAACACCACCTTATCTGTACCGGTACCACCGGGAAAATGGTGGAAGAAACCCTGGCCACAAAAAACACCAATCCCCTGAGTATTAAGAAACTTCTGTCGGGACCCCTGGGAGGCGACCAGCAGCTGGGCGCACTGGTGGCCGAAGGAAAAATCGATATCATGATCTTCCTCTGGGACCCTATGCAGCCCCAGCCTCATGACGTGGATGTAAAAGCGCTGCTGCGGATCACAGTAATGTACAACGTTCCCACGGCAAGTAACCGGGCCACGGCCGACTTCCTCATCGACTCGCCCCACTTCGCCGGCAAATACACAAAGATTGTAAAGGACTATAGCAAGTACATCAACCGGGAGATTGGGTGAGATTTGACAAACAGTTTTATTAAGCGTAAATTTACTTTCATGAAGCGGAACCAGATAAGGACCCTCATTGGCGGATTAAGTTTCACCACCGCTCTATTTGTATTCCAGGCCTGTTACGGGATGCCCCAGGATATGTATGAAGATGTATATATTTCGGGTAAAGTGGTCTCCCTGGCTTCCGGACTTCCCGTGGAGGGCATCAAGGTGGAAGCCGATCTGTTCAAGCACTACGGGCTCACCAACAGCCTGGGCGAATTTGAATTTTACACCCCCTGGTCCGACTCACTGAAACTTACAATCGCAGACAGCGATCCCAAAACAAACGGCGCGTATTTGAGCAAGGACACCGTGTTGCTGAACCCCGAGATGGATGTGTTTCTGAATATAGCCCTTGAAGAGCAATAGATGTTCTCTTTACTCAAACGGCTGGCCTTTCGAAAATTCAGAAGGGCGGAAACCCGTCTCCACGAACTCAACTACCTCTTCTGGGAGTGCACCACCCGCTGCAATCTCAACTGCCTCCACTGCGGAAGCGACTGTCATGCCGACTCCACCCATCCCGACATGCCCCTGGAGGATTTCCTCAACGCACTCGATACAATAGAAAACCCTGCTAAAAACTTCATCGTGGCCCTTACCGGGGGAGAGCCCCTGCTGCGAGAGGACCTGGAGCAGGTGGGCATGGAAATCCGTAAACGCGGGATGCGCTGGGGCATGGTTTCCAACGGCCATTTTTATGACCGGAAGCGACACGAATCCTTACTCAACGCCGGAATGGGTTCACTCACCATCAGCGTAGATGGTTTGCAGGAAAATCACGACTGGCTGCGAAACAGGCCTGGCAGTTTTGAACACGTCGACCGTGCCATCGGCCTGGCCACTAGCTCCAGAAGGCTCAATTTCGACATTGTCACCTGTGTGCACCGCAGAAACCTGGAAGAGCTGCAGTCCATTTATGATTACCTGAAAGACAAAGGCGTAAAGGCCTGGCGGCTCTTTACAATCATCCCCATCGGCAGGGCAAAAGAGAATCACGAGCTAAACCTGGTCGACAGTGAATTCCGGGAGATGCTCGACTTTATTACGGAACGCAGGAAGGAAGCAAAAATGGATGTCAAATTCAGCTGTGAAGGATACGTAGGTGGGTATGAATCAAAAGTACGTGATACCCCCTTTTTCTGCCGGGCAGGAATCAATATCGGCTCCATCCTCATTGACGGCTCCATCTCTGCCTGTCCAAACATCGACCGCTCATTTATCCAGGGAAACATTTACAGTGATAACTTCTTCCACATATGGCAGACCCGCTTCGCACCCTTCCGGGACCGAAGCTGGACACAAAAAGGCCCCTGTGCCGATTGTAAGGATTACAGGGACTGCATGGGCAACGGCTTTCATAACTGGCATGGTGAAAAAAAGGAAGTCCTTGTCTGTCACCATTCAAAGTTGCACTAGTGATGTAAGGGCCAGCTGAACTCAAAAAAAACCATAAAAAAACCGCCTCCATAGAGACGGTTTTTGGATATATAGTAGTAGCGCAGACAGCGCCTTATTTCTCATCTTCCAATTAAAAAGGAGTCCTCATCCAGGGCTCAAGAACCAGTTCATCTGCCTCAAAGGGCCTGGCCATCCATGTTTCCACTCCCAACTCAGTCTCCATAGTTTCAAAAGGAATATTCATCCACCGCTCCATCTCCAGGTCACTTTCCGCACTTACAAAAGCTGCGCTCATCCATGTTTCCAATATAAGGTCACTTTCCATAGCCTCAAAAGGTGATGCCATCCAGGTTTCCAATACAAGGTCACTTTCTATGGCCTCAAAAGGTAAAATCATCCAACTCTCGACAGGGATGTCATTCTCAATTACCATCCGGGGTTCACTCATTCTTCCGTATAATGTGACTGTTAATGCAACCAGTGCGATGCTTAAAAAAAGTTTTGTTGTTTTCATGACTCTTTCAGTTTATTTCATCGTTTTGACAAAACCATTTCAATCCATGTGCCAAAACTATTATATTCCTGTATATTAACTACTTATTGCCTGTTAAGGCATTTGTTAAAATGTACTAATTATGAACGGAAGCGAAACAGGCAGTGTTCGAAAACGTACACTACAGATATGAACGAAGACCAGCAGAAAAAGTTACCTATTTAAAAACATATCAAATAGAAAAGAGGGTGTCTCAAAAGTGTTGAATTGATATAATCTAAGGATGCTATGGAAGAGACAGTGTGTCCCGGCCTGAAATAGCCTTACACAAAAATGTAATGTTATGAATTAGATAAGAAATGCAGCGATTCCTGAATTATGTGAATATAAAATATCTGAATATTACTAAAATATCATAAGAAACGGATATTAAAT
>CAZRPW010000087.1:0-18979 GCA_964601975.1 uncultured Bacteroides sp. | reverse complement strand
TCTTCCGAAAACCTGATGGGCAGATCGAATTCGGCCAGGATGGAGTGCATTTCTGTATCATTCTCCCCGGGGTAACCCAGCACATCTATAATCTCACCGAAAGGATTCTTAACCTTTTCGGGCCAGTCTGTTATTTTTGCAATCGCCTTCTGCCCGTGTTCGGCCCCTCCCAGTTTCCCCTTGGGAATGAAGATGTCGAAAGGCATCTTCCTGCTATCGGGCAACAGAAAGGCATAATCCTTTGATATCTCAACGGTCCCCACGAAATTCTCTCTCGCCCTCTCTAAAATTTCAACGACCTCGCCCTCAACCCGTGTGCTTTGCTTTCTTTTAGGATAAACAAACACTTTAACCAGGTCCTTGTCAAGTCCGGTTTTCAGATTATTCCTGGCAATAAAAATATCATCCTTTTCATCCTCAATCAGCAGGAATGCATACCCATGCTGGGTCATGTCCAGGGTTCCGGTCTTGTACATGGCCAAACTCTTCAGCCGGTATCGTCCAGGACTTACCTGTTCTAACTGTTTGGTCTGAACCAATTCGTCCAGGGTCTGATTGATCACTCCCCTTCGATATTTATCATTGATGAACAACTGGGACGAAACCTGTTTGAAATTCAGTACTTTTTTCGGTGCGCGACCAAAAACCCCCATGATCAGTGCTGTAGCCTGCTCCCGGGTAAATCTGTCTCCACTTCTATGTTTCTTTTTAGCCATGTTTTATTGATTTCAGGTAATAGCTAAATTTAACTAATTTTGTCCCACCATTCAGTATATCAGTAAATAATTATGACCCACGATTTTTATATATACAATACCCTTTCCAGGAAAAAAGAGAAATTTGAAGCACTGAATCCACCCTTTGTGGGCCTCTACGCCTGTGGTCCCACCGTTTATGGAGATGCCCATCTCGGCCATGCCCGGCAGGCCATCACTTTTGATGTACTCTTTCGCACCCTGATGCACCTGGGATACAAGGTAAGATATGTCCGCAACATTACCGATGTGGGGCACCTGGTTGATGATGCCGATGAGGGTGAAGACAAGATCCAGAAGAAGGCCAGGCTCGAGTCGCTGGAACCCATGGAAGTGGTCCAGTATTATATGAACAGGTATCACCAAAATATGGGGGAACTGAATGTACTGCCCCCAAGCATTGAACCCAGGGCCAGTGGTCATATGATCGAACAGCAGGAACTGATCATGAAGATTATGGAAGCAGGCTATGCATACGAAGTAAATGGGTCTGTTTATTTTGATGTGAGTAAGTACAACGAGGATCACTCCTACGGGATTCTTTCAGGAAGAAAAATTGAAGACCTTTTATCCAATACAAGGGCCCTTGACGGACAGTCTGAAAAAAGAAACCCCCTGGATTTTTCCCTCTGGAAAAAGGCCGACCCCTCCCACCTCATGCGCTGGTCGTCCAAATGGGGCGAAGGCTACCCGGGCTGGCACCTGGAATGCTCGGCCATGAGCACCAAGTACCTGGGCATGCAGTTTGATATCCATGGCGGAGGAATGGACCTGCTCTTTCCGCACCACGAATGCGAAATCGCACAAAACGTAGCCGGTTTTGGTAAAGCAGCGGTTAAATACTGGATGCACAATAACATGATCACCATCAACGGGAAAAAGATGGGTCGTTCCCTGGGGAACTTCATCACCCTGGATGAATTCTTTTCCGGCGAACACGAGATGCTGGATGCGGCCTTCGCGGCCATGACCATCCGCTTTTTCATCCTGCAGGCTCATTACCGCAGCACCCTCGATTTTTCCAATGAGGCATTACATGCTTCGGAGAAAGGGCTGGAGAAACTGCTAAAAACCATGGAGTTGATCGACAAGATCAAAGCCTCCACTTCATCT
Source organism: uncultured Bacteroides sp. (assembly GCA_964601975.1). GTDB lineage: Bacteria > Bacteroidota > Bacteroidia > Bacteroidales. The sequence goes on along the minus strand of CAZRPW010000087.1, from coordinate 17,111 downwards.
TCTGTCTCCGTGGAAAGCCTTTCGGCTAAATGCGAAGAGGCCCTGAGTGATGATATGAATACCCCCATTCTGATTGCCCATCTTTTCGACGGACTAAAGATGGTTCGTTCACTGGCTGAAGGAACAGAAAGTATTACTGCTGCTGAGCTGGAAAAACTGAAGGCCCTCTATAACACCATGGTATATGAGGTGCTTGGTCTGGCACCGGCAAAAGCCCGGGAAGGCCAGGGGAACCTGACCGGCGAGCTGGTGGAGATGATTCTGCAACTAAGAATAAAAGCAAAGGCCGGAAAGGACTACAGTACAGCCGACCATATCAGGGACGAACTTACCCGTCTGGGTGTAAGTCTGAAGGATCACAAGGATGGAACCGACTGGGAAATCTCTTAGGATGATGCTTCCCTATCGCTCCCGGAATATTAAGATCGGAACCCTGTCGCTGGGGGGAGATGCCCCGGTCAGGATTCAATCCATGACCAACACGGATACCAATGAGCTGGAGCAAAGTGTGGAGCAGTCCATCAGGATGATCGAAGCCGGCGCCGAACTGGTAAGGCTCACCACCCAGGGTTCCCGTGAGGTTCAGAGCCTGGCCAGAATTGAAGAAGCCCTCCATCAGAAAGGATACCATGTACCCCTGGCTGCTGATATACATTTCAGGGCAGATGTGGCCCTGGAAGCCGCCAGTGTATGTGAAAAAATCCGGATCAATCCGGGAAACTATCTGAAAGGGTCAGCGCTGGAAGACCTGCTTCCCCGGCTACTGAAAGTTTGTAAGGAAAACCAGACAGCCATTCGGATAGGGGTCAACCACGGCTCCCTGGATGAATCCATCCTCAGGGAATACGGTGATACCCCTGCCGGCATGGTAGAATCGGCCATGCAGTTCCTTAGAATTTGTAAAAAAGAAAAAATTGAAAGGGTGGTGGTTTCCCTGAAATCGAGTAAACCCCTCATAATGATTCAATCGGTTCGCCTGCTGGCAAAGTGCATGCAGGAGGAACAAATGGACTACCCCATTCACCTTGGTGTGACCGAGGCGGGCGACGGATTGGAAGCAGTTATAAAATCGGTGGTGGGGATGGCTCCCCTTCTGCTGGATGGATTGGGAGATACCATCAGGGTATCGCTCACTGCTCCCCCGGAGGAAGAACTCCCGGTGGCTCGCAGCATTGTGGAGCTCTTTCCAAAACCTGAAATCACGGCTTTAAAACCCTCTGAAGCCTTTGCCTGGGACCCATTCAGCTACAAGAGAAGGGTATCTAGACCCCTGAAGGGTATGGGTGGCGGAAGCAGGGTGAAAATTATTAGCAGCAAACCTCCCCTTCCTGAAGAGGATCTGCTTCCCGGACAAATTGCTTCAGGAGGCTTTTCCCTTGCCCAATGGAGAGAAAATCCTAAAATAACAGAAACAGATGGCGCTTTCCTGCGTATTAAAAAGGGCAAGGGCAGCATGCAGGAACTTATCTTCGGAATAAATGCCTTTTGCCTCTCAGAAAAAAGCGTTCCCATCCTGTATAAAATTGAATCCGAAGAGCCTGATCCCACCCTTTTTGCCATGCAGATGGCAGGTGAGATCGGTGCTGTACTGGTGGATGGAGCGATTGATGGGGTGTGGGTTGAGAATCACAGGCACGATGTAAACTGGATCAACGAAACGCTGCTGAGCATTTTCCAGGCGGTGGGGGCCAGGATCACTAAAACCGAATACATTGCCTGTCCCTCCTGCGGACGAACCCATTTTGATATTGTCGCCCGACTGCAGGAAATCAGAAAAGCCACCGCCCACCTGTTACCCATCAAAATCGGTGTGATGGGATGTATTGTGAACGGACCCGGTGAGATGGCCGATGCCGACTACGGTTATGTGGGTGCGGGCAGAGGCCGGGTATCGCTCTATAAAGGAAAAACGCCGGTAATCAAAAACATACCGGAAAAGGAGGCCCTGGCAGCCCTGATTGAGCTCATAAAAAAGGAAGGCGACTGGCAGGATCCGACCAGGGAAACTCCTTAATCATCATTCTTTTACCACCTTGAAAAGGGGGTTTCAATATGAAAGAAAAATGCGCGTTCCCCGAAACGGTTTATGGCATAATTGATTCTGAAAACCTGGTCATAACAGGTTACAAGGTCTATGCCAATACCGCCTGAAAACTGCAGGGTATTTACCATGGTGTTGGTGGGATTTGGAAACTCATTGTTTACATATCCTACATCGCCAAATAGATTCAGATATAAAGCATAGTGTACCTTGTTAAACTGTTCCATCTTCAGATAAGGAATGGTTTTTGTTGTGGGCCTGACCAGTTGAAGTTTCAAATTATATTTTGCAATAAAAAAATCAGACCCATCCACTACGTAAGGTTCATATGCGCTTAACCACTCATTGTATCCGAGCCCCTTATTAAAAATGTGCGGCAGTCTCTTTTCTGAGCTAATCTTGCCCTTATAGGTGTTGTAAAAATACAGTCGGTTGGCAAGTTTCTGATGGTACATCAATACCCCTGTTACGCTCGTGAAGGAGTATGGAAAAGAGGGGATAATTCCCAGTCCGGTTTGCCGTCCACTTAATTTCACAAAGAAACCCTCCAGCGGATATACCTTAGAATCGCGCAAGTCGTATCTGAATTCATAAGCTAGGACAAAATAATTGGTATTGGTCATTCCTCCTCCCAGATAGTTGGGGTTAACCAGGGCCACAGTATCAGAGACGATATAGTTGTTATATTCCGTCCTGAGCCTGTGCGTGGAGTAATATTTTCTTCGAAAAGTATACTGTAGATATGCATTGGACCGGATCTGAGCCGGCCTTTCTCTGGGCTTCAGCTCGACTGGTTTATTATTCGCGGTGCTGAGATTTACTTCGTTCTGGTGCGTCACATTGAACCCCATAGAGAGTCCGTGTTGCTGCTTTTCTCCCAAATTTGGTATTTCGTAAGCCAGTGCATATTCATTCAGGTAGCCCAGTCTCACTTTGGCGGTAAGCAATTCCTTCCTGCCTCTGAAATTATTCCACTTCAGCCAGGCCCCGTAGACCATCTTATCCCATTCCCTGTTCTTAATAAACTCGCTGAAATTTCTCTCTGCATATTCGATAATAGGTACCGGCCAGATATACCATCGTTCTGTTACAGATATCTCGATAATGATCCTGTTCCCGGGAAGGTGGGACACGTCCAAATAGACAAAATTGAAAAGGGTGGTGTTCAGCAGATTCTCCTTACTTCTCTGCAGGGCCGGAATAAGCTCCAGCTTCTTCAGGGTGTCGCCTTCCTGTAAAACCACCTCCCTTGTAATAATCTGTGCCTTGGTGACACTGTTCCCCGACACCTGAAATCCTTCCACCACCAACCAGTCGTCGGCGATAAGCAACTGCTCCTGCGCACAAATTTCTGAGGTCAGAATCAGTAAAATACCCAGACTAAGGATTGTGAAGACCCTGCTCATACTTTAACACTCAGATTTGCAAGGTAACAAATTATTCAGATGATAAGAGAGGCCAATTCCAGGTCAATAGCTTTGGTAATCTTTATATTTTCCGGATTTCCAGGCACCAGGGTAACCTGACCGTGAAGAGACTCATAGACCGAAGCATCGTCGGTAAGTGAAGTTTTGTCACAAGCATCATAGGCCTCCCTGATCTGTTCCGACCTGAATACCTGGGGCGTCTGAACCCTGCGCAAATTTGCCCGCACCAGGTTCTCAGATCCGCCTGCATGAAGCATTCGTACCGACTCCTCCATCTCCATGACAGGTATTCCGCTTCCAGATTCCCTCGCAGCACTGTAACACCTTTTTATGGTCTCCTGGCTTACCAGGGGTCTTACCGCATCGTGAATCCCAACGAGACAGGAATCTGGAATCATCTTTAATCCATTCCTTACCGAATTGTGCCTGGTTTCGCCTCCGATAACCACTTCTGTGAACCTTGCCACTTCCGAAGAAGATGCAATTTTATCCCATAAACCGAGGTGATCTGCAGCCAGAACCACAACCATTTTAATCTGGGGATCAAAAGCATAAAACCGCTCCAGGGTATGAATGAGTACCGCCTTGCCCTTCAGTTTAAGATACTGCTTTGGTACAGTTCCGCCCATTCTCCGGCCCGAACCTCCTGCCACCACCACTACTGCATTCATTGTCTTTTTTTAAAATAACTGTCGATCAGTTCCATAATCACGGTTCTGTCCAGGGGCTTGGTTACAAAATGGTTACACCCCACCAGCTTACTTTCCGCTTTTTCCTCGGCCATCACAAAGGCTGTTTGTGCAATAATAGGAACGTTCTTATTGAAATCACGGATTTTACGTGTGGCCTCAATCCCATTTAAACCCGGCATCTTAATATCCATCAGGATGGCATCCGGCTTGAGTTTAAGTGCAATATCCACCGCACGGTTTCCATCTTCGGCCCGAATAATTTCCGCCCCGGACTTCCCAAGCATCTCCCTGATAAACATCCAATTAAGCATTTCATCTTCGGCCACCATAATTCGTTTACCAGTCCAGTCATAGCTCTTGTTAGAGATCAGCACCCGGGGCTCGGCAGTAGCTTGCTCGGTGACAAGGGGCAGGGTAAAGCGAAAGGTAGACCCCTTGTTCACCTTCGATTCTACCCACATTTCTCCTCCCATCAGCTTAACCAGGTTTTTGGAGATGGGCAAGCCCAATCCGGTACCCGACGGTTGTGAATAGCTCTCCTGGTTCACCTGGCCGAAACGGTCGAAAATCATTTCCAGCTTATTTTGAGGAATTCCAGGCCCGGTGTCTTTCACAAAGAATTCAATGTGCCGGTTTTTCCTGAGTACATACCCAAAGGTAATTTTCCCGTCTTTTGTGAACTTAATAGCGTTCCCTATCAGATTATTAAATACCTGCCTTAGCCTGTAATCATCTGTGACAAGCGTGAAATCGGCCGATTCATTACCCTTCTTCAGGTTGAAAGTAACCCGCTTCTGTCCGGGCGCATCTCCCCGGATGCGATGAAAGAATGAGGAGTATACCTCATCCATAATTCCATTGATCCTTACCGGTCGGTTGGAGATTTTCAACTGCCCTGACTCAATCTTTGAAATGTCTATAATATCGTCAATTATATTCAACAACTGTTTGGACGACTGTTCAATATGTTTCAGGTACAGGTCTCTTTTCTCTTCTCCTACGTCAGGATCCCTCATGAGGTTGGCAAATCCGAGAATCCCATTCATGGGTGTCCGGATTTCGTGGGACATATTCGCCAGGAAGGAGGTTTTCAAACGATCCGATTCCTCAGCCCTGTCCCTGGCCTGCTTCAGTTCGGTTTCAATCTTCATCATACCAGACACATCCTTGAATATGCCTATGATCATTGTAACCACTCCCCTTTCATCCTTGATGGGGATCTTATTCTTCTCCATCCAGAAACCATCCACACCCTCATCCTCGAAAAAGATGATTCTGTTCAACATGGCCTCCCCGGTTTCAAGTATAATACGGTCCTCATCCAGCATCTTTCGGGCAACCCGTCGCGAGAAAAATGCATCATTCCCCTTTCCTCTGGCTTCGTCCGGATGTTTAAGCCTTAATAGTTTGGCCATCATATCGTTAATCCGAATATAACGATGATGACGATCGGTGAAAAAAATGTAATAGGGGATGTTTTTCAGGAGTGCTTCCAGGTATTCCTTTTCCCTGTGCAATTCCTGTAGCGATTGGGTCAGGTTGGTAATATCTTCTTTCAATCCTCCGGTACCGGTGATCCGACCCTGGTCGTCAATCACCGGAAAGTGAAGCGTTTTAAAAATCCTCTGATGGCGGGAGTACGTTGACTGGGTAACCCTACCCGATTCAAGCACTTCACGATCTACCTCCTCATTGATCCGGGCTTCATCTGCATCAAAAACCTCGTGATTACGCCTGCCGACAACTTCAAATAATCCCTTCTGAAGGGTGGTTAACAACATGGCATTTACCATGCTGAAGTTCCCTTCGGCATCTTTAAACCAGGAGACATAAGGCAAAGCCTCCATGATCGCTCTCAACTGGGAAGCACTATTTTTACTATCCTCCAAAAGTTCTGAATCCTGAAACAATATTTTTCTCCTGGGGTGTTATATTTAAAAGAGGAATCGTTGCTTTCTTCACCATTTGCTGGGCATAGGACCCCAGGAAAACATTCCACTTATCCACCGCACTTGACATGATGGTGATCAAATCTGCATCTACTGCCTCTGCATAATTACAGGTCAAACCCGGCAGGCTCTCTCCCACCAGGCTCTTGCTTATACACTTCAGTTTCCTGGCTTTGAAATATCCTTCCACCTGTTTCGCATAGGATTCGAGCCTCAAATTGTCCCTTTTGTTCTTGCTTGTGCTGATGGCTACCACATGCACTTCGGCACCGAAAATCTCTGCAATCTCTGCAACAAGGGGAGCTTTCTGGCGGGTAGCCTGGTGCAGCTTGATGGGAACCACTATTTTCTTAAGCTGACTGGGGATGGGTTTCCGCAGGGTGAAAACAGGCTTATCGGTGGCCGCAATAATTTTCAATGCGTTGCTGCCTATAAAAAGCTCTTCAAAGCCAGAGGCTCCGTGAGTGGATGCCGATACCACAGCGTTTTTGTAGGACGCTACCTGGTTAACCACCTCCCGGTATACTTTGCCTTTTTTGATGATGTACCTGATTTTAGAATCATTCCCCAGCTTTGGCTGGTAATCCTGAATGAGTTTTATAAATTCCTTCTGGGCATATTTGTGCTCCTGATCCACCACGCTGGGCTGAAAATTTGTGCTGTTGGAAAGCACATATACCAGCTGAATGTTCACTGCTTGCTTTTGTGAAAAAAGAACCGCCCAATCCAGGCCTTTCAGTGAATCCACTGAAAAATCAACGGGAACAATGAAATTGGTCATAATAATCTGTTTTGTTGTATCAGCTAAATTAACCAAATCAGGTGATATTTATTACTTTTGATGGATTTTATCAATGAAAGCGATACCATGAGTAAAGAAGTTGTACTGGGAATAGATATTGGTGGTACATATACAAAACTTGGCCTTGTAGACAAAACAGGAAACATTCTTCTTGAAGATGAGATACGATCAACCGATCATCCTACCATCGAACCTTTTATTGAAGACATTTACCAGCATATTGTAAAGCGCATTCAGGAAATGGATGAAAAGGTTCATCTGTGTGGAATCGGTGTGGGAGCTCCCAATGGAAATTTTTACTCGGGAACCATAGAACACGCTCCAAACCTTGTATGGAAAGGCATTATCCCTTTTGTTGAACTCATGGAAAAACAGTTTGGACTTCCTGCTGTGGTTACCAATGATGCCAATGCCGCTGCTCTTGGAGAGATGCTCTTCGGAGATGCAAAGGGGATTAAGAATTTTGTGATGATCACATTGGGAACCGGCCTGGGAAGCGGTCTGGTTGCCAACGGCGAACTCATCTACGGAGAGGACGGATTCGCCGGGGAACTGGGCCATGTACGGGTCAAGGATAATGGCCGTCAGTGTGGCTGCGGTAAAAGAGGCTGCCTGGAAACCTATGTCTCTGCTTCCGGGATCAAACGAACCGTCTTTAAAATGCTTGCGGAGGAAAATGATGAGAGTGATTTCCGAAAAATTTCCTTTTCAAAATTAAAACCCAAACATATTACAGCCCTGGCCGAAAAAGGAGATCCCATTGCCATCAAAGCCTTTAAAAAAACCGGATTCTACCTGGGCAGAGCGCTGGCCGACACCGTTGCCCACGTGAGTCCGGCCAAGATTTTTCTTTTCGGGGGACTGGCAAAAGCGGGGGACTGGATTATCGAGCCCACGGTAAAAAGCATGGAAGAACACCTGCTGCCTATTTACAAAAACAAAATTCCAATTGTCCCCTCTGCATTGTTGCATAAGAACATTGCCGTACTGGGTGCTGCTGCCCTAATCTGGAAGCAGCTGGATAAAACAGAATAATAAGTTTTATTTTTCAAGGATCATGCTTACATCATGATCCCAGTTCGACCTGACAGTAATACTCCGGGGCAGAATTTCTACAGCTTCCGGCTGTCGCTTTTCGATGTATTTTCCAGTATCCCACTTCCCATTATCATTCAGATCATGAATGACTTTGATCCCGTAATCACCAGGAGAGAGGTAGGAGAAAGTATACAGGCCGTTCTTGTATACCCTGAGTTTTCTGACTACCTCATCCTTTTTCTTTAGCTGGATGATCACAGGATTGGATACCCCTTCCAGGGTCAGAAGAATCTGACCGTAATATTCAATGTCCCGGGTACGGAAAGCCAGATCGATGGTATCATGCTCCAGTTCGTAGATGGAGCTTAGGGCTCCTGGCAGCAACTGAATGTGATAGGATGAAGCCGATTCCCATTCGGCATCGATCCATCCCCTGTTGGGAAGGAGAGAGTCGGCTCTGCTCCGGAAAGGAATGGGTATTTCGACCGTGTCGGGAATATGCCAGAGGCTGATCAGCGAATCCCGGAAACCTTCCAGGGGGAAATTGAGGTCCATTTTCAGGTGGGTGTTCAGATCCAGTTCTCCCTTTTTCCTTAAGGTGGAGACTATCAGCTTCTCCTGTTCCTGTTTCTGATCATTTTTGCTTTTAACCGACTTTTTCCTGTAGGTCATCAAAAGGGTATCGGTCTGGGTAACACTTAAGTTTGTACTATCCTTGACGGTATAGTTCAGCTCCACGGCCAGACTATCATTCTGATAATCAGTAGAATCCCTGAGCCAGAGTACCAGTGAATCTCTCCCGGGACTAAAATGCTCAAGTACATCAATGTTTCTTCCCTCTTCTTCAAGCAGAAACCTGTAGTTAAAACTGTCGCTAAGAGGCCGGGCAAAGGCAAAGAGAATTTTCCTTGGATCATCCCTCTGCTCCTCGGCAATATATTGGGTCTCCAACTCCTCGGTAAAAAGGAGCATATCCACATAAACGGAAGTGTAATCGGGACCCTGAACAATAAAGGCCGAATCCGTTGTGGTTGAGTCGCTTGCGAAAAGAGCCGAATCACTTAACTCCTCCAAATCCTCAACCACCTCAAAGGTTGACGCAAGTGAATCGGCCTCCAATGATGCCGAATCGGTGGCCGCTGTCTCCAGTATATTCCTTATATGTTCTGCACTTACAACCAGGCTCGAATCCAGAAATCCAATCTCTTCTGTGGGAAGGTCAAAAAGGAGATTATAATTCGCATCCTTCAGTGCAAATACTTTAAAAGTATCTGCTTTCAGGTTATTGACACTGAACACCCCGCTGTCGTTCGACCGGCCCACGTACAGGGGAATTTGGGTAAGTGGAACCGAATCCGCCAGGTTCTCATAAAGCATGATGGTCACAGCCTCTTCAGGCGCGCTCAGATCCTCTGCATAAATCAGTGTTCCTTTGACGGATAATGAATCCAGAACATCGCCCGTTGAAAAAACATATTCGAAATTGTATAATATATTTCCCTCATGCAGGTCTTTAATCGCACTTCCAAAATTGAAGGTATAGGTGGTACTATCCTTTAGCTCCTCCTCGAATTGAATTTGCAGGGTCTTTCCCTTAAGCCTTACTTCTGGTTTCTCTTCCATGGGCGGGGAAACCACCAGCTGCTGGTTCACATTGTCAAGTACAATGTATTCATCAAAGGTGATTTGAACTTTTTTTGCCTTGAAGCGGGTTGAATAGTTGGCTGGAACACTTTCCAGAACCATGGGAGGATCTTCATCCCTGGGCCCGCCCGAGGGTGAACCCTGCTGAGCGCAACTCCAGCAAAGTGCTGCTACAATGATTAGAATCGAGATTCTGAATGACACTTTTTCGAAATTTTATGCAAACATACAAAGATAAATGCTACAGGTGAAACGTGCGGAATGTTATTATATTTGTAGTTTTATCTGATAAACTTTCCATAAGCATGATATTTGACGTAATTACCTGGAACGTAGATCCGGAGATTTTTAGCATCGGACCATTAACCATTCGCTGGTACGGGCTGTTGTTTGCAACAGCGTTCCTTTCAGGCTACCTGGTCTTTACCCGCTACCTGGCTACCGAACGTCTTAACGCCGAAATGCTGGATCAACTGCTTATTTACATCGCCATTGGAACGGTGGCTGGCGCCAGGCTCGGACACTGTTTTTTTTATGAACCTGATTACTTCCTTAATAACCCGCTTGAAATCATTAAAATATGGAAAGGGGGACTGGCGAGTCATGGGGCAGCCATTGGGATCCTGCTTGCCCTCTGGCTCTATATCCGGAAACATAAGCTAAGCTTCCTGTGGCTCATCGACAGAATCGTTATAGTGGTGGCGCTTGGAGGCGCATTCATTCGCATTGGAAACCTCTTCAATTCTGAAATCTATGGGGGTCCCACTCAGCTCCCCTGGGGTTTTGAATTTATTCGCGACAGGGTATATGATCCCAATACCGGAGCCCTGCTTCCCACGGTTGCTTCCCACCCTACGCAGCTCTATGAAGCATTCTCATATTTTCTGATTTTTGGCATCCTGTTCACCTTTTACAGAAAAAATTACACAAAGGTCCGGGACGGATATATTTTCGGTGTTTTTATGATCCTGCTCTTTGCCGCTCGTTTTCTAATTGAATTTGTAAAAAATGACCAGGTGGGATTTGAAGCCGGGATGTCGCTGAATATGGGTCAGATACTCAGCCTTCCCTTTATCCTGGCCGGCATAGGAATGATCGTGTGGACTAAAATGAACCCCCGTTATTTTAACCAGTCCCCCCTCCCAAAAAAACCTAAACAGGCCACTAAAAAGAAGTAATTATGGATGCGGGGAATTTCTGGTTTGCATTCGGACTCACCCTCTTTGCCGGACTTTCAACCGGCATTGGGAGTGCCCTTGCTTTTTTTACAAAAAGCACAAATACCCGTTTCCTCTCCGTTAGCCTGGGGTTTTCGGCCGGAGTAATGGTTTACGTTTCCTTTGTGGAGATTCTTGTGAAAGCCAGGGAATCACTGGTTCCCGGCTTTGGTGAAAAACTTGCCGCATGGTATGCCGTCCTCGCATTTTTTGCCGGAATTCTTATAATTGCACTCATCGACCGCATGATTCCCTCCCAGGAAAACCCTCATGAAGTAAAGCATGTAGAAGATATGAAGGGGAGTGGAAAGAAAGATCCCCGCCTGGTAAGGATGGGCATGTTTACCGCCCTTGCAATTGGCATCCATAACTTCCCCGAGGGAATTGCTACCTTCATGGCCGGCATGAGCGATCCAACCATTGCCATCCCCATCGCAGTAGCCATTGCCATCCACAACATCCCGGAGGGCATCGCGGTTTCCGTTCCCATCTCTTACGGAACCGGTAATAAACGCAAAGGTTTCTATCTCTCTTTTCTTTCGGGTCTGGCCGAACCGGTGGGAGCGCTCCTGGCCTGGTTCATCCTTATGCCATTCCTGAACGACAATCTATTTGGATTTATTTTTGCTGCCGTGGCCGGCATCATGGTATTCATCTCCATCGACGAATTATTGCCCACAGCCCGCGAATATGGACTTCCCCATCATGCAGTCTATGGATTCCTGGCCGGCATGGCAGTCATGGCATTGAGCCTGCTGATGTTTCTCTAATATGAAGCAGGAGCAACATAGCGATAAAAAAAAACACCGTCATCACCACCATCCGGTGAACGACAAAAGCCTGCTGGCAGCCACCTTCCTGAATCTCGTAATTACCCTGGTGGAAATTGGTGGCAGCATTCTTTCGGGAAGTATAGCCCTGCTCTCCGATGCGCTCCATAACCTGAGCGACACCTTTGCAACTTTTATTGCCTATCTGGCTACACGGATTAGCAAACGGGATGCCAATCCAAAACTTACCTTCGGTTACAAACGGATTGAAATCCTCTCTGCCCTGCTGAATGCTGTGATCCTGATTGTCATGAGTGTTTTCCTGATCAGGGAAGCCTATGAAAGGCTCAACGATGAACGGGAAATCAATTCCATGGTTATGATCGTGGTGGCTATGATCGGCTTACTTGCCAACGTTTATGCTGCAACCATCCTTAAAAAGGATGCCCATAGGAGTATTAATGTCAGGGCAGCCTACATTCACCTGGTGGGAGATGCCCTCACTTCGTTCCTGGTTGTAGTGGGAGGGGTGCTTATCCGTTTCTATCAAATTTACTGGATTGACCCACTAATCACTGTACTGATCTCCATATACATTGTGCGGGAAGCTTTTGTGATACTCAAAGAGGCTGTCAGCATCCTGATGCAATCAACTCCCGATCAGCTGGACCTGGAGATGATCCGGAAACGGGTGGAAGCACTTCCCCAGGTAAATAATATACACCATATTCATGCCTGGATGCTCACCGACCAGCAGGTGCACCTGGAGGCCCATGTAGAACTTGCGAAAGATTTAAAACTGAGCCAGGTGGATCTTATCCGCCAGGAACTTCAGGCTGTTTTAAAGGGTGAGTTTAAGATTCATCACATCACCCTCCAGTTTGAATTTAATCCCGGTCATGCAGCCAAGGCCATTCATCAGGAGGAAGAGTCATGAGCAGAGAGACAAAGATCATTAGGGCATCCTGGTGGGCTGTCATCATCAATGCCCTTCTGGCGGTCATGAAACTTACGGTGGGTTTTATCTCCGGAAGCTATGCTGTCATTGCCGACGGTATCGATTCTGCCACCGATATCATCACATCCCTGGTAGTCCTGCTGGCCGCAAGGATTATCAATAAACCCCCCGATATCAGATTCGCCTATGGTTACCAGAAGGCCGATACGGTTGCCGCAAAGGTTCTATCCTTTGTTGTTTTCTTCGCCGGTGCTCAGCTGGCCTGGTCGACCATCCAGGCGCTGATCCGGGCAACGGTAATGGATACTCCTTCCACCATGGCTATCTGGGTTACCATGGTTTCCATTGTTGGAAAATTACTGCTTACCACCCTGCTGAACCGGACCGGCAAAAAAGTCGATAGCCCCATGCTCATGGCCAATGCCCGTAACATGCGAAACGATATATTGATCTCCCTGAGTGTCCTGGCCAGCCTGGTGTTTACCCTGCTGCTGAAACAGCCCTTAATCGACCGGGGCATAGCGCTTATAATCAGTGGATTCATAATGGTAAGTGCCTTTAAAATATTCATGAAGACCAATATCGACCTCATGGATGGGATCGATGACCCTGAACTTTACAAAGCGCTGTTCGAGGCAGTGAGGAAGGTGAAGGGGGCCTGTAATCCTCACCGCGTCAGGGCCAGGAAAATCGGAAATCACTACATGGTGAACCTGGATATCGAGGTGAATGCTTTTTTATCCATCAAGGAAGCCCATGACATCGCAAGAGAGGTTGAAAAAAGCATAAAATCCAACCTGCACAATGTGTATGATGTAATGGTTCATGTGGAACCCCTGGGGAATAAAGAGGAAGACGAAAAATTTGGTCTGACCGAATCGGATATCAACCTAGACAATAAAAATAATGATTAGCAAGGAGATGGCCATGTGCAGGGCGGTTCTTGAAAACAACCGGCTGCTGCCCCTGTTTACCCGATTCAATATTCACCTGGGTTTTGGGGAAATGAGCGTGGAAGCGGTATGCAGAACCCACGGCGTAGATCCCGATTTTTTCATGGAAATTGCCAATGCCTACCTGGATGAGGAAAACTTCCCCCGGGAGGATCTGGCTAATTTTTCGCTCGAATCCATGGTAAAATACCTAAGGGCAACCCATGCCTATTACCTGAATGTGGCTCTTCCCCGGGTTGAAAAGATGATCAGCCTCCTTCTTCGCCAACCAGAACTGTCAGAAAAGGAGGTCAGGCTACTCACGGGCTTCTTTGATGATTACAAGCACGATTTTATGCTTCATCTCTCCCATGAAGAAAACGAGGTATTACCCTACATCCTTGAGCTCGAACAAGAGTCGCTTCTTGAAAGCCCCCACCCGGATTTTATTCAACGTTTAAAAAAATACAGTATCGGGAAATTTGCCCAGGAACATGACCGCCTTGAATACAGCCTTGAAAATCTTTCCAAGCTGATCCTCAAATACCTTCCGCCTTTGGCGGATCAGGAGCTTTGCTTAAAAGTCCTCCGAGAGCTGGCCGAACTTGTAAAAGACCTTGTGGACCATGCAAATATGGAAGATAAAGTGCTGGTTCCCCGTGTAGCCGACCTGGAACAGCAGGTTTTAAACAGGGAGCATACAAAATGAAGCGGACCGGCATCATCGTGGCTGTTGAATCATACCTGATCCGAAAGGGTCTGGTATCCATTCTGAATCGGGTTCCGGGGATCACGGTAAGCAAGGAATTTGATGCCCCGGCTCCTTTCATGAAGTTTATGCAAAACCAGGGCCGGGATCTCCTGGTAATCAGTCAGTCGCTTTTTAACGAAGCAACAGACCTCTTCGTTTCGGCGGGAGATTTACCGGAAAGAACCATCGTGCTCACCCGTGACCAGGAGGCCAAAGCAAAAGAGGGAATCCGCACAATCGACACAAGCAACAGTAAAGAAGAGATTTTATATAAGATCCAGGATCTTCTTGAGGCCCGTCCATTCAACTCAGGTGAATCTGAACCCGATGATCTTTCGCCTCGCGAAAAAACAATTCTACGCCTTGTTTCGCTGGGATATACGAATAAGCATATTGCGGAGGAACTATTCCTCTCGGCCCATACCGTAATTACCCATCGCAAAAATATAAGCCACAAACTTGGTATTAAATCTGTTTCTGCCCTTACAGTCTATGCCATTGTAAACAACATAATCACCATCGAAGAGGTGAATTTCTAAGCTATTCAGTAATGTGTATATTTGTATATTATTAATGAGCATATTGACATCCTTCAAGAGATAAAACATGGTAGAGAATAAATCAAATACAGGAGTACTCTATGGGGTACTGGGATTACTGGTGGTAATTCTGGCTGTTGCTGTATACATGCTGCTTGATACCCGGAAAAACCTTAAAATTGTTTCAACCGACCTGTCAGAAAAGACCGAATGGTTCAGAATAGAGAAAGATTCCCTTGAGGGTGAACTTAGAAATATTTATTTCCGATACGACACACTTGAAACCAGTAATCTTGAGCTAAAGGCAGATATGCAATTGCAGCAGGAGAAAATCGATAAGCTGATCGCCATCCAGAAAGATGATGCATATAAAATCAGGATGTACAGAAAGGAGATGGAGACCATTCGTACAGTTTTGCGTAGCTATATTGTACAAATCGACTCTCTGAACCTGCAAAACCAGGAACTTCAGGCAGAAAATAAACAGCTTAAAAATACAGAACGGAGGCTGAACACAGAAAAGGAGCAACTTCAGAAAGCTAAAACCCAGCTTGAAGAAATCAAAAACCTGGCAACAACACTACAGGTATCTAATATCAACCTGGTTTTACTGAGTAAACGTGACAAGGAAACCTCAAGGATCCGTACATGCACAAAGGTAAGAGTCGATTTCGTCATCAGGGCCAATAAAGTGGCTACGGCGGGAGAAAAAACAATTTTTCTGCGGATAATCCGACCCGACCAGCTGGTCCTGGGTTCTCCCGATCTGGAAATGATCGATCTTGGGGAAGAACAGATTCCTGCTTCTTCATCCAGGGTGATCACCTATGAAAACACAGACCTTCCCGTCTCCATCTTCTGGAACAACGATGGAGAAATTGTTCCCGGCGAACACATAGTTGAACTCTACTCCGAAGGTGCATTGATCGGAATTTCATCTTTCGTACTTAAATAAGAACCGGCTCCAAATGAATATTGGAATTATCATCGGGCGCATTGGAGGGGTCGATGGGGTTGCCCTTGAGACAGAAAAGTGGATTGAGGTGCTTCTTTCCATGGGCCATAAAGTTTTTACGCTGTCGGGACAGTTCCAGGAGAGACAGATGAATCCGGAGACGGAGAACCTCGTTCCGGAGATGTCCTTTTTCTCTCCTGAAAGTTTCTGGAGCCAGAAAAAAGCCTTCTTCTACCCCGAAACTAATCCGGGAGAGCTCATCGAGCACCTCAACCTCTATTCGAAGGTGATCTACAAAAAAATTCTGGCCTGGATCACGGAGCGGAAAATTGAACTTATAATTTCAGAGAATGCTTCAGCGCTTCCCTCCCACCTCGAAATGGGTCTGGCCATTAATAAAGCTGTTCATAAAACCGGAATTCCCACAATCACGCATGATCACGATTTTGCCTGGGAACGGGGCGACCGATACCACTCTCCCCACCGTGAGATTAATGAATTCGTTGAAGAAGTTTTCCCTCTGAAAGCTCCCAGTTCGGTACATGCTGTAATCAACACCCACGCTGCAAACACCCTGATGGAGCGTTTCGGAAGAAGCGCTGTAAATGTACCCAACGTAATGGACTTCAGGCTACCCTTCGGTACCCGGAACCAGAAAAATGAGAACCTGGCCAAGCATCTCGGATTCAGCAAGGATGATATTTTTCTATACCAGATCACCCGCATCGTCCGCCGAAAAGGAATTGAAACAGCCATCGATCTGATCCATAAGCTTGACGATAAGAAGATTAAACTTATAATAAGCGGAAATTATGCCGACGACGCAGGATCTGCCTATTATAATGAGCTTGTAAACCAGATTCATGAACTGAAACTGGGCGAGCAGGTGAGTTTTGCCTATCACCTATTCCACAACAAGGGCCTCTCGGGTAAGGGAGAAGTCCGGTTTTCTCTCTCGGATGCCTATGCCCATGCCACCGCCTGCACTTACTTCAGCACTTATGAGGGCTTCGGGAATGCTTTCGTGGAGGCAGTTCTGGCCAAACGGCCGATCTTTGTCAATAATTACGAACCCGTTTACATGCCGGATATCGGTAGCAAGGGTTTTAAAACTGTTATGATCGAGCATGGAAACCTGGATGATGAATCGGTTCAACTAATGGCCGATGTTATTCATAATCCGGTGCTTGCCCGTGAGATGGCCGAATACAATTTTGAACTTGGTACAAAGTATTTCAGCTTTGATACACTCAGAGAAAAACTGGAAGAATTGATCTCAAAGGCACTTAAAGCTGCAGGAACTTCGGAATGATATCAAAATGGATCATAAAGGCTATTGTACAAAAAGGTATATCCTATCTGCCTGCCTCTCAAAAAATTAATTACTTTTTTCAAA
>CAZRPW010000086.1:17318-19021 GCA_964601975.1 uncultured Bacteroides sp. | reverse complement strand
GCGTATGGCTTCATCCAGTGCTGCAGCATATTCCGGATCGATTTTCCGGGCAGGGGCAAACAGAGATACATCTGTTCGCTGAACCACATAAAGCATCACAGCGCGCATCCCGGCCTGCTTTACCCTGATCAGCGTGTTCAGGTGCTTGCGCCCACGGGTGGTCACCGCATCCGGGAAGAGTGCCATATTCCCTTCCCTGAGGGAAACATTTTTCACCTCAATAAAACAAGCACGGGTTTGACCGAAATCATCACCGAAATCATCACCGGAATCTTCACCGGAATCATCACCGGAATCGTCACCGCAATCGTCACCCAAATCATCACCCAAATCATCACCAGGTATAGCATCCTTTCCCAGTGCCGGTCTGCTCACCCTCTCCTCTCCAAAGAGGTCAAAGCGGCTGTCCTCCCACTTCACCTCACGCTTCAGGCCGGCCAGGCCTTCCAGTCCCGGAATCAGCCCCTCGCTAAGCCATTGAAAGGCAAGGGCATTGGGATGAGAAGTGTTGATTCCCACCCAGATTCCACCGATTTTGATCATCTCCCAGGTAAAGCGGGTTTTTCTTTTGGGATCATCAACCGGAGTGAGCCAGACCTCGGCTCCTTCTTCAAGGCAGCTGAGCATGGTACCCGAATTGGTACAGTGCGCAATCACCTCTGATCCGTCATCCAGAAGCACATCGGCAAGGAATCTTTTATACCTCCTGATGAGTGTACCATGTATTAAAGGGGTTTTGAATTTCATCTTTTCGAAAGATAGTGCCAAAATTAATAATCAAATACATTTTTGAACTTATTGACATAGGGTATTAAATGCTTAAATTGCATGGAAACATGCCGAAAAACCAATTTCAGAAATCATGAAAAAAATAGTTTTCCCACTATTCGTGCTGGCCATGATTTTTTCTGCAAGCAGCCTACAGGCACAGGGCCTTGAGGACATTCTGGGCCAGGTAGCCACAAGCAACACCAAAGCAGTGTATCAGCAGGAATATAAATTTGATGCTTACCTGCAGATGGAAATTTCAAACCTGGGAGAAAACAGCGTCGTCTATGATCTCTACACCAACAATAACGGAAGTAGTTATGCTGTCTTCTTCACCGAAGGAGGAAGCAATTCGGTGATTCTGCTTGACACCAAAAACAGCTCATTGCTGATGCTTGCCGAGGAGAATGGCGAGAAAACAGGAATGGCCATGGGAATCAATCCCGAAGCCCTGGCTGAGATGTCGGCCAAAGCAAGTGAGACCGACAAGTCGTATGCAGATTATAAGACCGGGAAAACTAAAGACATCCTGGGTTATACCTGTGATGAATATCTGATTAAGGAAGGTGGTACGGAAATCACCCTTTGGGCCTCAGAGAAACTGGGCAAGGAAGTATCCAGGGAAGTCCTTGCCACCCAACAATTATTCGGAGGTGCATTTATTCAAGGCACCGGTATGAAGGGGATGGTCATGGAATACATCTACAAGGATGACTCCGACGGTGAAAAAAGGACATTGAAAGTCACCAAAATTGACCTGGACGCCAGGAATTCAGTAAAAGTAAGCGACTACGCAGTAATGTCCCTTGGACAATAGCACCATGGACTTCCGATCGCTACTGACCCATATCCCGTCGGGGGCAGAAAAGGATCTTTTAATCCGTGAGGTTTTGAATTCCAGAGAAGCGCTGAATTCCAGAGAAGCGCTGAATTCC
>CAZRPW010000086.1:0-17218 GCA_964601975.1 uncultured Bacteroides sp. | reverse complement strand
CCGTGAGGTTTTGAATTCCAGAGAAGCGCTGAATTCCAGAGAAGCGCTGAATTCCAGACAAACGTTGAATTCCAGAGAAGCGCTGAATTCCAGACAAACGTTGAATTCCAAAGAAGCGCTGAATTCCAGAGAAGCGTTGAATTCCGAAGAAGCGTTCAAAACCCTTCTGGATATTGCCCTTTACGAAAAGGATCCACTTGCATGGAGGGCTGCCTGGGTACTGGATGGTAGCGATGAGCGGTCTCCCGGACTTGCAACAGACTTCATCTCGGGCATCGTTCACAGGCTCCCGGAAATTGAATCAAGAGGCAGCCTCCGCTCCTTGCTAAGGCTCCTGTGCCGCTACGATATCCACGAAGATGGCCAGGGGATTCTGATCGACCTATGCTTCAAATACCTTGTCTCGGAACTATATCCTGTGGCAGTGAAGGTTCACGCCATGCAGATCATCTACCAGCATGTTTTAATTTACCCCGAATTGAAAGAAGAGCTGAGCACGGTTATCAAAGACCAGGTGGAAAATAACACGGTGGGTTTTAAATCACGGGGCATGCGTCTCATCAGGGATATGGAAAAAATAAAATAAGAAGACAATGGATATCTGTTTCATACTTTACAAGCCAGCAGTTCCAGGGAACGTGGGCGCAGCTGCAAGGGCCATGAACACCATGGGCTTTTCCCTCCTGCGCCTCATCGACCCCTGTGACTATCTGGGGGATGAGGCCCGGATGCTGGCTCACGGATCACATCACATCCTGGAAAATGCCAGTGTACACAAGACATTCGAAGAGGCTGTCGGGGACCTTGACCTGGTGATCTGCACCACTGCCAAAGGGCGGACAGCCAAACATGACTACCACTCCAGCAGGGATATCCGCCAACTGATCGAGGATAAATCGGGACACCTTGAACGGGTGGGTATCTTGTTTGGGACCGAGGAAAGTGGTCTGCCCAACCACCTGATCCTTCAATCCGATCTGGCCATGAGCATCCCCATGAACACCACTTATCCCTCGCTGAACCTTGGACAAGCGGTGATGATTATTGCCTATGAGCTTTCTCCACTAAACGAGCTGGCCTTACCCGGACAAAAGCAGGTCAAATCGGGCGAAGGTTGGGGGGAACTTAAAAAGCAAAGCTTGTTGCTGCTCGATGAAGCAGGGATTAAGGAGGGAACACCCCTCTTTCACCGGATCATGGAGAGACTTTCTACAATCGGGGCCAACGATATCCCCCTCTTCCTTTCAGTGCTGAAGCGAATCAGGCCAGATCATATAACTGAAACCGATCTGCAACAAATCTGACAGGTCAATAAAACCGTAGCTTTTCAACTAAACCCGCCTGCGTGGGGTCTACCAATCGACCCGAAAAAAATCGGGACCATGATGCTGCAAAAGGGTGTCGTAGAAAGCATTGTCGCTCTGATCTCCTATTGGGAGCGAAGGGGGAAGTTCACCCTTAGAAGCCACATAGCGCTCCATGAGGTTCCTCATTTCTTCAAGTTTTTCGGGCTGCTCCTTTGCAAGGTTATGCGCTTCGCCCGGATCACTCTTCAGGTTAATGAGCAGGATATCATGTGGTGCTACCCCCTGCTTACCACGGGATCCGTGATATCCCTTAAAAGGAAGCTTGATCTTCCAGTCGCCATTCCTGTAGGCCATCAGTTTCGCTCCATTATAATACAAAAACTCACGGTCCTTTTGGGTCACTTCCCCCTTCAGCACCGGGAGCATACTTTCGCCGTCATAATCCCTGTCGCCTGGTATCTCAGCACCTGCCACCTCAGCAAAGGTGGGAAACCAGTCCATCATCAGGCCCATGTCCTGATACTCCGAACCAGGCGCTATTACGCCCGGCCACATGGCCAGGGCAGGCACCCTTTGGCCGCCTTCAAAGGTGTACTGCTTTCCCTCCCTGAGTATTCCGGCGGAGCCCCCCATTTCCCGCATCACAAGCCACGGGCCATTATCACTGGAGAATACAACAAGGGTATTGTCAAGAATACCATTCGCTTCGAGCCTGGCCAGCACCTGACCCACGCTCCAGTCAATCTCCTCGATAACATCGGTATATAAGCCATTCCCCGAACGACCATCAAATTCGGGAGAAGCATAGATGGGTACATGAGGCATGGAATGAGCCAGGTAGAGATAGAAAGGGCTTCCGGCATGCCGGTCGATGAAGTCGCAGGCCTTCTCAGTATAAGTTCGGGTTGTAAAATGCTGATCGACACGGTGAGCTACCACATCATTCCCTTCCAGGTAAACCACACTATTCATATCATTGCTGTAGGGAATCCCGAAATACTCATCAAAACCGCGCTGGAGGGGCAGATACTCGCGCCTGTGCCCCAGGTGCCACTTCCCCACAATGCCAGTGGCATATCCCCTTTCTTTTAATACATCAGCGATTGTAATTTCCTGCACAGGCATCCCGGTATAGGACCTGGGAAAGAAAACCGAGTTGATTCCCATCCGCTGGGGAATCCTGCCGGTAAGCAAGGCTGCCCTGGAGGGAGAACAGACTGGTGAAGCGGAGTAGAATTCCGTGAATTTCATTCCTTCCGAAGCCAGGCGGTCCACATTGGGCGTCCGGATGACTTCATTCCCAAAACAAGCCAGGTCACCATAACCCAGATCATCACAATAGATCATCACAATATTAGGCAGGTCCGGTCCGGCTTCTGATGGCGGCTTACTGCTACAGGCCGAGAGCATAAGGAAAAGAATCAAGAGGGCGCTAAGGCTAAGGTTTTTCATTACGATGAAAGTTTTAGGAATCCCGAATATAGTCATTCGGACCGGAAAAGATCGTGGAATCCGCCCAGAAAAGATCGTAGAATCCGCCCAGAAAGGATCGTAGAATCCACGCAGAAAGGATCGTAGAATCCACGCAGAAAGGATCGTGGAATCCGCCCAGAAAAGATTGAGGAACCTGTGGAGAAAAGATTGAGGAATGAACGCAGAATCAGCTTGGAACTTGTATTTTTGAAGAGGCATGGAAGAGCGGGGAGAAAAATATATAAGGGCACTCATTGCCCAGGGCGAACATCAGCAGCTTGACTTTAAATTCGAGATCAGCGATGCCCGGAAGATCGCCCGTACCCTTTCGGCCTTCGCAAACACCGACGGCGGAAGGTTACTGGTTGGGGTCAAGGACAATGGCCGCATCAGCGGGGTGCGCTCCGACGAGGAGTTTTACATGATTGAATCGGCCGCATCACTTTACTGTAAACCGGAATTAGTCTTCGATAGTTATATTCATACTGTCGAGGGGAAAAACATACTGGAAATCTACATCCCTCCCGCAAAAAAAAAGCCGGTCTATGCCCAGGATGAGCGTAAGCGATGGATGGCCTACCTGAGGGTCAGGGATGAAAGCATCCTGGCAGGAATAGTCCAGCTCAGGATATGGACCGGTGAGCAGGAGAACGAATACAATCATTCCGAGGACCAGCTATTGGAGATCACACGGAAAGAACAAATTTTGCTCTCCACCCTGGAACAGTCTCCAGGCGCAAGCCTCTCGAAATTAAAGCGCGACACCGGCTTCAATCGAAAAGAACTTGTAAGCTTGATGACAAAACTGGTCCGCTTCGATGTGGTGGAAATGGAGGTGAAAGACGGGGAGAGCGGATTCCGCTTACGTGAGCATCCAGGCGAGTGACCTGGCTTCAATTAAAAAAATCTGGCTTCGGGCAGAATGGATTTGGTAAGATCCGTTTATCCTAGAGGGATTCGATGAGTGAATCAAAAATGCCCCTTCCGTCGATGTTGCGCCCATAGGAAAAGACGGCCCTTTCGGGTTGTGGAATAAGCCCAAGTACATTCCTGCGCTCATTGCAAACACCTGCGATGTTATCCACCGATCCGCATACATTGTTCTCCTCCGAGATCACAGCAAACTCATCACAATATCTAAACAGTATCTGATGATTCTGACGCATGCTCACCAGCGCATCCTCTTTGGCTGAGAAACGTCCATATCCGGTGGCAATTGGAATATGATAGGCCAGATCGCCGGAGAGATTGCGGGTCAGAACCGTATTGATATTGGAAGGTTTAATGAAGGTGTTTTTGCAAATAAAACGCTGTGATTTATTCATCCTGAGGGAACCCGGAATCAGCCCGGTTTCGCACAATACCCGAAAGCCGTTTCCAATTCCGATCAAAATCTTGCCCCGGTCGGCATACTCAAGCATAGCATCAATTATCGGGGAATCATTTATACATTTTGATGAGTTTGATGAACCCTTGCAAGGGTAACCTCCCGGAATGAGCAGCGCATCAATACCGCTGAGACTGGTCTGTTTGTTTCCAACTGCCACAACCTTCTTTCCATAGTATTCTTCCAGAACCCTGCTCAGGTCACGGTCGCCATGAGCCCCTGGAAATATGAGAATACCGAAGGTCATTTTTTTATAACTTATCTGTATCAAAGATAACTACATTAGGATTTTCTCCAAATTTGAACCTAATTATTAAATCGTTAGTTTTACAACAGACCGGAAAGCAGCCGGATACTCACCAATGAAGGTCGTAGAAAAGGACATAATCAGCTTTCAGGAGATCATTCGGGATAACTCTGTATATGACTTTACCGGATACTCTTTAACCTCGCTCAGGCGACGTCTGACAAGGATTTTGCTGGAGTATGAGATGGATTTGGAGACCCTAACCGGGCGGATGAAAACCGATCCTGAGTTCCTGGAGGAGACCGTTAAAAGACTTACAGTCCACACCACCGAACTCTTCCGGGATCCGGAGGTGTGGAAAAAACTCCGTAACAGCCTGCTTCCCTCCTGGAAGAATAAAGCCGAAATCAACATTTGGCATTCTGGTTGTTCGACCGGACAGGAGGTGTTTTCAATGATGATAGTCCTGCACGAACTGGGAATGCTTGAGAAAACGAATATCTATGGCAGCGACCTCAATGAAGATGTCATTGAAGTTGCAAAAAAAGGCCTGTACAAATATTCCTTTAACCAAAGCTATCTGGAGAACTTCAACAAGGTGATGCTGAATGGCAAAGGAGATTATTCCCCAAAGCAGAAGCAGGAGCAGGAGTGGCTGAAGTACTTTACCATAGATAAGACCCGGGATGTATTCCAAATGAATCAATCGCTCTGCTCAAAACCGGTGTATAAGAAACTGGACCTGGCGCAAGATCCAAACCTCTTTTTGGCTAAATTCGATCTGATAGTCTGCAGAAATGTAATCATCTATTTTAATTACGAGCTTCAGAATAAGGTGTTTGATTTATTTTATAAGAACTTGAACGACAACGGGGTCCTTCTTCTGGGGGTGCATGAGTCCATTATGGGACCCTTCACCAGGAAATTCAGAAAAGTGAGTCCTTTTTACAATAAACAAGCAGAATGATCATCAAGGGCATATCCATCCGCTCAAAACTCCTGATCACAACCCTGATCATCATTTTGATGATGTCGGGTCTTTCGCTTGTCATTCTGGATGCCTCCAACCGGGTCATCAGCAGCAGGGAGCTATTGAATCAGCGCTCAGATATGATGGGCCAGACCCTTACCCTGGAGCATTCTTTCAACCAGCTCGTACGGGAAGGGGGGCCGCAGCTACTGGCCATGTGCATTCAGGATGCGCGCCAGCTGGAAACTTGCATCGGCATTCTATCCACTCACCCATTGCTGGAAGGAGAAGATCGCCTTTTTCTGAATGCCCGTCAGGCCGAAGCTTCCGTGCGGCTTTTTGTGAATGAACTATCCAAGCGGGAATGGGCAGACAGCACCTGGGAAAGGGCCGAAACTGAATTACTGATCCTGACCAACCTGATCATAAAGTATAACCATTCCATTTCAGTTCTGGAAAACACCTCCAATAAAACCCAGAGGAGGCAAACAGCCATTGTATTGGGACTGGGTATATTTTTAATTGGCTTTTTCCTGCTTTATTTTACTTCCAATATAAACCGGGCTTTTTCAACGCTCATCTCTTTCACACATAAACTCCGAAAAGGGATCCTTCCCCTACCCATGGCGGTCTCGCCGGGTGATGAGATAAACCAGGTGGCCGATGACCTGAACAATCACACCGAAGACCTGCGGGCGAAGATCAATTATATAAATTCGCTTTCCTCCGATAGCCCCACCAATATCTACGAGCCTAATGAAGAGGATGAAATGGGAAATGCCCTGGTGATCCTTTCAGCTTACCTTACAAAAAAAGAGCTGAATGAGGTAAAAAGAAACCGGGAAGATAAAAAGCAAAACTGGA
The DNA here is from genome assembly GCA_964601975.1 of uncultured Bacteroides sp. Taxonomy (GTDB): domain Bacteria; phylum Bacteroidota; class Bacteroidia; order Bacteroidales. The sequence goes on along the minus strand of CAZRPW010000086.1, from coordinate 10,970 downwards.
TCTCGGACGGAATGGCACAGATCGGAAATGTGCTGCGCTCCGAAAGGGAAAACTCGGTTGCTCTATCCTATTCCGTCATTCAGAAGCTGGTAAGCTATATGAACCTGGAGATGGGGGCGCTGTATATCGCCAGGTACTCCGATCCTGGAAAGCCCGTACTTGAACTCGCCGCCTCCTATGCTTACGACCGACAGAAATACAAGACCGATACCCTGGAGTGGGGCAGCGGACTACCCGGCACCTGTGCCCAGGAGAAAAAACGTATATTTCTAACCGATGTTCCGGAGGACTATTTCGAGGTCTCTTCGGGAACAGGATCTGCCAGGCCCAACTGCCTTCTCCTTGTTCCCATGATGATCGACGACAGGGTGTTTGGCATCATTGAGCTGGCTACTGTCCACCTGCTCAGACCCTTCGAAATCGAATTTGTGGAATCCCTTTCCGAGGGGATTGCCTCTACCCTGCTGGCGGTCCAGAACAATGAACGTACCGCCGAATTGCTGAATCAGTCCCGGGCCCAGGCCGATGCCCTGAAATCCCAGGAAAAGACCATGAAGGAAAACATGAAACAGCTGGAGGAGGCGCAGTCAGAATCGGATAAGAAGGAGATCGAAATCACAGGCATTCTGAATGCCATTAACCAGAGCACCCTGGTGGCCGAACTGGGCCTCAACGGTCGATATACCAGCATTAATGAGCAATTCCTGATTCTCCTGGAGTCGCAGTCCGACCAGGTCCTTGGAAAACTTTACACCGAGTTTAGCCAGGCAGACCCCTCTTCGGACGAGTACAAAAAGTTCTGGAGTTCGCTGAAAGAGGGAAAAAGCACCTCCAATACAGAGCTGTATAAACTGGTATCTGGAAAGGAGATCTGGTTGCGGCAGACCTTTACGCCTGTCATCAACAACGAAGGCCGGGTCTATAAAATCCTGAATATTGCCGAGGATATCACTGAAACAAGGTTCTTGCAGGAAAAACTTGAAGCACGTGAGCATGAAATCGCCAGGACCGGCCTCGACATGCAGACCCTTCATGAAGCTGTGAACAGCACCCTGATCAAATGCGAGCTGGATCCCGAGGGAATTATTATACAGGTAAACGAAAAATACGCAGAGATCACAGGATACGGTCGTAAGGAACTCCTGGGTAGAAATTACAGGCTATTCCTTCAGGATACAGAAAAGGAGCAGTTTGAAAAAATCTGGTCAGAAGTCTCTAAAAAGAAGGTTTATGAAGGGGTCATCCGCAGATCGAGACCCACGGGAGAAGAAACCTGGCTTGTTTCCACCTTTGCGCCGGTAGTGGATGAGGGGGGACACATGTACAAGGTGTATTTCATGGGCTTTGACATCACTGAAAAGAAACTCAAGTACCAGCTCCTGGAGGATGCCAACCAAGAGATTGAAAGGCTGAAAGAAAAACTGAAAGAAAGCGGCTAAAAAAAATGAGCAAAAACAAGGCCAGATATATAACAACCCTTGTAGCAATCATATTGTTACTGATCTCAGGCTTTGGCCTGCTGGCTGTCTCATGGAATGGAGTACTCAGGGATTCGCCTTCTCCCATACTAATGATTTTCCTGTGGGTAATCATTTCTTCATCTGGCATTTACCTCTTTACACATGCCATAAAAAAGACACATCTGCAATGGATTCATGAGGAAGGCAGAAATAAGCAGGCCGAAAGTAGAGAAATCAAAACTCCTGCCACCGCCAGAACAACGAAAATAGACAAGAGGCTTGACATTACTTCCACGGCCAGGAAATTGGTGAGACGAATCCCCGAAAATGAACCTTTATCCGAATCCGGAAAGGTCCTGCTTAAAAATCTTGCCAAAGAGCTTGAGATGATGTCGGGTGTTGTTTATACAAGACAAGAAGATGTTTTCCAGCTTGCGGCGAGCTTTGCGCTGGCCTCACCCACCGAACCCTATACCTTCAGGGAGGGGGAAGGCCTCAGCGGTCAGGCCGCCGCTAACCAGGAAATTATGATCCTTACAAGTCTCCCCGAAGGTCACCTCGAAGTTTATTCCGGACTGGGAAAATCGGCACCTGCTTACCTTGCAATCGTCCCCCTGGTGCATCAGAACAGGACCATCGCTTTAATTGAATGTTCGGGATACAGGTTCGACCCCCATGATATTGAAACCATGTTCCGGATCTTTGCCCGGGATTTGATGATAAAACTCTCTCCTTTTATTAAATAGCAAATGCCCGGCAGAGACCCACATATAATCGGACGTCTGAACCAGAGAAGAATCCTGGTGGTAAGCACCATCAGCATCCTGCTGGTACTGCTGATCCTCTGTGCCTTCATCATGGAAAGCGGACTCCCCATCTCGCTGCGGAGCCTTATAAGTATACACAGTCAACATCCCTCCTTATTCCTGATCGACCTTCTGCCTGTTTTTATATCGGCCCTTCTTCACCCCATGCACAGGATTATGAACCGGGCCATCAAACAATACGAAGCGCAGGTGCAGAAGTCAAACCTGCTGGTAAAGAGAAATACCCAATTTGCACAGGAACTATCGGATGGAGATAGCCCGGAGCCCCACGAGGAGATTATGGATACCGACCTTGGGAAAGCCCTCAGGATGATCCAACTGAACATTAAGTCAAACCGAAGGAAAGAACGGGAACAATCATGGATTGCCGAAGGAAAGGATATAATCTCAAAAATTCTTCGCGAGCAGCAGGAAATGGGCGAACTCTCCTTCCAGGTGGTGAAGTCGCTCATCCACTACATCAATGCCATCCAGGGCGCCCTCTACCTGTACCACGAAGAGGAAAACACCCTCACCAACATGACCACCTATGCATACAACCGCAGGAAATATGTCAGCCAGGTTTTTAAGATGGGAGAAGGCCTGGTTGGACAATGTGCCTATGAAAAGGATTATATCTATCGCACCGAAATTCCGAATGACTATGTAAGCATCACCTCGGGCATCCTGGGCGACCAGAAGCCCGCAAGCATTCTGCTGGTTCCCCTGATCAGCAACGAAGAGTTGCATGGGGTATTAGAGTTTGCCTTCCTCAATGAAAGGATTACAAAACTCACCATCCAATTCCTCCTTGAGCTGGGCGATATTATTGCCCGTACGCTGAAGAACCTGAAAATGAATTTGAAGACCCAGCACCTGCTGGAGGAGTCGAGAAAAATGACCGACGAGCTGAAGCGTAACGAGATCCAGCTGCAGGAGAATGCCCGTGAAATGAAAGCTGCCCAGGAGAATCTTGAAACGGTCAACATCCGTCTGGAAGGCAAAATCCAGGAGGCCCAGCACGCCACCGATCGCATCCACCTCCTGCTTAAACACGCCTCGGAGATCATCTCCATATATGACAAATCATTTAACCTCAGCTATATTAGTCCGTCCGTCATCAAGATCTTCGGCTATACCCCGGAAGAAATGATCGGGGGAAAGGACATGGAGCGTATTGGCAGGGATGGAGCCATTCGGGTGAGGAAAACACTTGAGAAACTGAGGTTGAACCCGGCCCTCACCGAAACCATTGAAACCACATTTGTACGCAAGAACGGCGAAAGAATCTACCTGAGCACCCACTGCCGGAACATGCTTGAAGACTCGGCCATTGGTGGCTATGTGCTCAATACAAGAGACATCACCGAATCGGTACACAAGGAAAGGGAGCAGCGCCTGAAATCCAGGATGCAGTCCCTTTCGGAAAACTCCCTGGATCTGATTATGCGTATCAGCAGCTCGGGTGTAATTCACTATGCCAATCCCATTGTCGAGGACTACACCCATATTCCTCCGCAAACGATGATCAACAAAAACCGTGACGAAATCCCCTTCCACGCAGTCTTTAGCGGATTACTGGACGAGGTTTTTGCCTTTATGGCCGAAACGCCGGTTAAAAAAAACATCCAGGTAAGCCTGCCACTGCAGATGGGTGAATACAGATCTGAGAGAATCCTGAATGTGGATGCCATCCCCGAATTCCAGGAGAAAGAACTGGAAACCATCCTCCTTGTGGGGCATGATGTCACCGAGGCAAAAAGGATCGAGAAGCAGATCAAGGTGCAGAACCGAAAGGTCCAGGACAGTATCAACTATGCAGAGCGGATCCAGTCGTCGATCCTGCCCGAAATCAGTCACATCAACAGGGCCTTCCCGAAAAGTTTTGTCTACTATCAACCGCGGGATGTAATCTCGGGCGACTTCCCCTGGCTGTTTGAGACCGAAGATTCGTTGTATATTGCAGCGGTCGATTGTACCGGTCACGGCGTACCGGGCGCCCTGCTCTCGTTCGTGGGACTTTTCCTTATGAATAATATTACAGGACTGAACCCGCATATATCGGCCGGCGATCTGTGCGAAGCGCTCCACCAGGAGGTGCGAAAAACCCTGAAACAAGACCGGGAAAAGCCCGAAACAAGAGACGGAATGGATATGGCGCTCTGTCGCTTTTTCAAGAAAAAAAGGGTGATTGAATTTGCCGGGGCGCATCGTCCCCTGCTGGTCCTGAGCGAAGGAGAAATTACTGTATATAAGGGCGATAGGAAGGCCATCGGCGGACTCAAACACCCAAGGAAACCGGAGCAGCCTTTTACTACCATGGAGATTCCATACAATCCGGGCGACAAATTCTTTTTCTTCACCGATGGCTTAACCGACCAGATGGGCGGACCCGAAGGCCTGAAGTTTGGTTCGGCACAGGTGAGGCAGGTACTGCTCGAAAATGCCGGGTTTACAATGCACCAGTACAAGGAGTTTTTCACATCCGCCTTCACCGCCTGGATGGGAAATGAGCCTCAGCTCGACGACCTGCTGCTCATTGGTATTGAGGTAGATTAATCTTAATTCTATATATTTATGCTATTATGGCTTTTACCGGAGAGACCAAGGGTTTTATAAATTACATCTACGAGCGATATTCCCATTTGCGCATTAAGGATATCTCCCTGGTATTTGAGGGACAGATCACCCACCAGGTAATGAAAGCCCTCACTGGTTTGGTAGAGGAGCAACTGGACGATGTGGAGGACGACCGGGTACTGCGCAGGGTATACCATGTGATGGTGGAATCGCTTCAGAACATTAACAGGCACGCCGAATCGTACGAATACAGGGGCCATCCCTACCCCGGAACCGGGCTGGTTCTGGTGGCAAAAAACAAGGAGCGCTTCCAGGTAACCACGGGAAATATTGTTGAAACCGGACATGTAGACGAAATTGCCATGTTCCTTGGAAAATTGAACAACATGGATGCGGATACGCTGGATGAGCATTATAAAAAACAGATGCGGGAAGGAATCATGTCGCCCAAGGGTGGCGCGGGACTGGGCTTCATCGATATCCGGAGAAAAACCGGAAACCCCCTTGATTACAGCTTTGTGAAAATTGACGACGAAACTTCCTTTTTCATATTCACCTCAACCATTACAAGATAGCGAAATGGATATTCTACAGATCGAACCAACAGATGATAGTCCGGCCGTGATCCTCGACCAGGAGGGCAATCGATTCATGATCTCGGGAAAAAGCCTGCCGGAAGACGTGGTGGACTTTTACCAGCCGGTGATTGACTGGCTCAGCGAATACCGAAAAAATCCCAATCCACAAACGCATTTTGAATTCAAACTGATTTACTTCAATACTGCTTCGTCGAAGCTGATACTCGACATCCTGATGGTGCTTGAAGAGATGAGCGAGGAGGGGAAAAAAGTTTTGGTTAAATGGCTTTCCCTGGCATCTGATGAAGACATGCAGGATGCCGGTCGTGAATACGAAGAAATGGTCGATGTGCCCTTTGAGCATGCCACCTATGATAAGCTATGAGTGAAGAGATTCTGAAAGCCCTGATGCAATTATTCGCCCTGATCACCAAGCAGGACGGAGGAATCGGGGATAAGGAGATCGACTATGTAAGGCGTTTCCTGGTTCAGCAGATCGGGGTCGAATCGGCGGCCGAATACCTGCAGCTATACAAAGATACTGCGGGTGTTCAGGAAGAGAAAAAACTAACCTCGGTACTGGACTCGGTAAAGGTCCTCAAGCTTTGCAAGCAAATCAGCAAAACCATCAACCAGCGTCAGAAGGTAGTGGTACTTGTACGCATCCTCGAGCTTGTGAATGCCGAATACAAGCTTTCCGAACAACGACTGGGAATCATAAAGACCGTTTCGGACATTTTCCGAATCGACAAGGAGGAGTACGAAAGCATCTTTGTCTTTGTAACGAAAGACCGCATCGAGGACTTCCAGCATGAAAACCACCTGGTGGTATCGCGGCACAAGCCCGATCCGGACGATCTGCCCCTGACACCGGACGACCGGCGGCCCCCGGCCCGCCAGTACCACTTCCCCGGAATCGAAGATCCGTTGTTTTTCACAAGGGTTCCCTCGGTGGAACTCTACTTCATGAAATACCCCGGGGGAAAGGAATGTTTCCTGAACGGACTGGGCCTCCACAACGGGGTTATATACATCTTTGCTTCGGGAAGCACCCTGCGTCTTCCCGTGGGACAACCCATCCTTTACAGCGACATTGCCGACCAGTTCATGACCGACCATCCCGAGGATCAGATCACCCTGGAGGCAGACCATCTCAGCTATGTCTTTCCCGACAATGTTCGCGGACTCGACGGCGTATCTTTTACAGCCCACCAGGGTAACCTGGTAGGGATCATGGGCTCCAGCGGATCGGGAAAAACCACCCTGATGAATGTACTTACGGGTATGTACAAGCCCTCCGGAGGAGCGGTAAGAATCAACCAGCTCTCGCTGCAGTCCGAGGCCTCAAGACTCAGGGGAGTATCCGGTTTTGTTCCCCAGGATGACCTGCTTATCGAGGAGCTTTCGGTAAGCGACAACCTCTACTACAGTGCCAAATTCTGCTTCAAACATCTTTCCGACAGGGAAGTCAGGGAGAAGGTAAATGCAACCCTTACCAGCCTGGGTCTGCACCATAAAAAGGACCTGAAGGTAGGGTCTGTAATGAACAAGACCATCAGCGGCGGTCAGCGCAAACGCCTGAACATCGCCCTTGAGCTGATCCGCGAACCTTCTATTCTCTACCTGGACGAACCCACGTCCGGACTTTCATCCAGGGATTCGGAGCAGGTGATGGACCTGCTCAGGGAGCTTACCCTGAAAGGGAAACTGGTTTTCGTAGTGATACACCAGCCCTCGTCGGAACTCTATAAAATGTTTGACAGGGTGGTGATCCTGGACGAAGGAGGAAAGCTGGTTTACTTCGGGAACCCGGTGGAGGCAGTCATCCACTTCAAACAGGCCAACAACCAGGTCAACGCCAGTGTGGGTGAATGCCCGGTCTGCGGGAATGTCAATCCCGAACTGATTTTCAACACCATCGAAGCAAAGAAGGTGGACGAATACGGCAACTACACCGGCGAGCGCAAGGTGAGTCCGCAGACCTGGGAAGAAATCTTCAACCAGAGCCTGTCGGACAGGTCCACCACGCAAAAAGCTACCAAATCTCCCGGGCCGAACCAAAAGGGCTCGAAAGCAGTCAAAGAACCCTCTCCCCCTCCCATTAACCTGAACGTACCGGGCTGGCTGAAGCAGTTTTTAAACTACCTGAAAAGGGATGTGAAGACCAAAATCAGCAACCCCCAGTACCTGATCATGACCTTGCTGGTGAGTCCCCTGCTGGCCCTGATCCTTGCATTTATAATCCGCTACATTGCCGACCCCACCAGTCACACCTACGTTTTCAGGGACAATGAAAACATCCCCATTTTTATTTTCATGGCCCTGATTGTGGCCCTCTTCCTGGGACTGATTGTGAGTGCCGAGGAGATCTTCAAGGACCGTAAGATCCTGAAGCGGGAGCGCTTCCTGCACCTGAGCCGTTCCGCCTACCTCCTGGCCAAGATGGGGACCCTGGTATCCATTTCAGCCATTCAGGCCGCGGCCTTTGTCCTGGTAGCCAACGGGATCCTGGAAATCAGGAACATGACCCTGGTTTACTGGCTGGCACTTTTCACAACGGCTGTCTGCGCCAACATGATCGGGCTTGTAATTTCATCAGCTTTCAACTCGGCGGTAACCATTTACATTGTGATTCCGCTGGTGATGATCCCCATGATGGTCCTGAGCGGTGCAATGTTCCCGTTCGAGAAACTGAACCGCAGGATTACCACCATCGACAAGGTGCCCGTCATTGCCGAGCTGATGCCTACCAAGTGGTCCTATGAGGCGCTCATGGTACAGCAGTTCAAGGCCAATGAGTTTGAGAAGAACTTCTACGCCGACGAAAAACAGATAAGTTATAACAATTTCAAGTCGGCCTACCTCCTGCCCGAGTTAGAACAACGCTTAAACGCCTGTATATACGAGTTTCGGGCGACCGGCAAAATCACAAGCAGAGCCGGGGACCTGGAGGTGCTGCGCAACGAAATTATGCGGGCCGATCCCCTGGTGAAGGACATCTCCTATAAAGCAGGAGAACTGACACCCGAATCTTTCAGCGAAGCAAGCATCGCCAAGACCACCCGCTTCCTTTCGGCGCTAAAAAAGCATTACCTCAAGCAATTTTCAATTGCCAGCAAACGGAAGGAAAGGATGCTGGGCAAATTGATGGAAGACCGGCGCGAGCTCTACTTTTCCTGGCTGAACAGCTACCACAACGAAGCGGTATCGGACCAGGTAAAACGCATTTACGAGAAGAACCCTATCATTGAATCAAACGGCCGGCTCTACCAGCAAATAGACCCGGTATTTATGGATCCGGAACCCACGGGTATTGGAATCAGGTCGCATTTCTATGCGCCCCGCAAGTACTTCCTGGGCAGATATATGGATACTTACGCCTTTAATATGGGCTTCATCTGGTTCCTTACCCTTATGCTCTACCTTGTCCTATATTTCAATCTTGCCAGCAGGATTGTGAACAGCAGGATATTCAAACGCAAGGATGGTTAATAACCGTATTTTCAGGCTTTTGTCAGAATGACTATTTTTATGTTGCGAACATTATCTATCTTGTAAGTGCAAATTGTATTGTTAGCGCTATTTATGTTTTGACCCATTTCAAATAAGTATGCCATGATAAAGAAACTTTCCCTGTTTGTTATTGCCACTCTCCTTCTTTCCGCCTGCGGCGGACAACGCCCTTCCGAAAACCTGGAAGTAGATATGGATGATGTGGAGGTGGGAGAATTACAAATCTCCTCCGAAACCATGGGCGAGATTATTGAGAACATCGCCTCACCCATCGAGGTTGCCGCCCTGATTTCTTCAATGAATATTCCCTTTTCAACCTCCTACCTTGCCGATCCGGAGAAACTCTCCACCAACACCACCAGTTTCGAGATGGCCTACAGCCTGGGCTTGCTCAGTGCAGACCTTGGCTATTTGAACATGTACGAAAAAACCGGGACAGCGGTGAACTACCTCTCCAGCATCAACCGCCTTGCAGATGCGCTGCAGATCGGACAGTTCTTCGACTTCGCCACCATCAAACGGCTGGCCACATCGGGCTCCAACCTGGACTCGCTCATGTTCATCAGCATTAACTCCTTCAATAACATGGACGACTACCTTCGCGAAACCGACCGCAGCAACCTGAGCGCCATGATGATTGCCGGAGTATGGATGGAAGGATTGTACCTGGCCACCCAGGTAGCAAACCTGAACAGCACCGAAAATCTGAAATCGATGATCGGCGAACAAAAAATCATCCTCAACGACCTGCTGCTGGTCCTCAACCACTACAAAAACGAAACCGTCATTGCCGGCTATATCGAAGACTTCGAAGCCATCAAGCAGGTCTATGCCGATGTAAAAATCACCTACGAGGTGGGCGAACCCGAAACCATCGAAAAAGACGGCATGCTCATGGTGGTCCAGAGCGAATCATCAAATGTGATGATGTCAGATGAGACGCTGGAGCAAATTATCAATACCACGAATGAGATACGAAACCGACAATTGAGTCTGTAAAGTCTGTAAAGTCTGTAAAGTCTGTAAAGTCTGTAAAGTAAGTAGTATCGAAGTTTGTTTTCTTACAGTGCGAATACCAGAGTAAAAAAAATAAGCGTCTAAAAACAAAATGCGAACCTAAGAAATACAAAACGCATGAAACGAAATAAGATAAGAATTCTCAACCCGCTTGTCGCTGTTTTATTCCTCCTGATAAGCCTATCCATGGTCCAGGCCGACCGCAAGGAACGCGTACAGGAATGCGCCTCCCGCTCGGGCGACGGCGCCATCTACCTCAAAGAATTCGTAGTGAGCCTCGACAAAGCCAGCAAAGGCGAGAAACCCCCCATGTACCGCCAGTCGGTCATCCTCCGCGGCAACAACATCTATCGCTTCAACCTCTGCAACGAAAAAGGCAACGCAGTCATCCGTGTCTACGACACCTCCACCATGCTACTGTCCTCCTACGACCCCAAAACCAAAAACGAATACGACCCCATCAACTTCCTCTGCAGGAAGACAGGTCAGTATTTAATAGTCGTGACTGAGCAATCAGGCAAAGCGATGGAGGCGGTTGGAATCATGTCGCACGTTACAAAGTAATGCGGCTGCGCCGTTACTTTGTAACGTGCCAGTCGAAAGTCCATAAAGTCGAAAGTCTGTAAAGTTTAAAGTTTGCAAAGACTAATGCCCACCCAGGTATTTTTTGATATACCAGCGGTGATACATGCTCGAGATCACAGCCCATTTGTATTTGAGTCCTTTCTTTAACATCAGGTTGTACCTGTACCTTCTCAACTTCCAGATAAAAGTATCGTGCTCCGGCCCAAAAATCTTCATCAGACACATACGCTTCAACTTCCCCAGAATCCTTTTGTGCTGATCCAGGTATTGCTCATATTCCTCCGGAATAGCCACATCAAACAACTCCTTGGCAAGCAGCACTCCCAGACCAACCATCCTGTCGATGCCCATGGTCATCGATTTCTCCAACACCATCTGATGATCCAAATCCCACCGCTTCATCGCCTCCGCCACATCCCTCAACCAAAACA
>CAZRPW010000085.1:0-19362 GCA_964601975.1 uncultured Bacteroides sp. | reverse complement strand
GCGCTAATTCAGTGTTCCTGATTATGCAATTCTGATCAGACTGGAGTAAACAAATCCGGCTTTCGTTTTTCTTAGTAATAGGAGGTCTAACCAAAACTAATAGCCATGAAAACACTTACAACACTTGCTACGTACGAGCAGCCCAAAACGGCTTACTTTCTCAAAGAGGTTCTTGAGAGGGAAAACATCGACTGCTTCTTTGCCATTACCGGCAGCACCTTCGAAAAATGGGATCAAGTCAGGGTACAGGTTAAAAATGAGGATGTGGAAAAAGCCATCAGGCTGATGTTGGACATCAAAGAGGAATATGGGATGGAAATAGAAGAAATCGCACCCACCTATCTTCTTAAAAGAATCATCGTCCCCACCGACTTTTCCGAAGGTTCGGAATATGCCTGTCACTATGCAATTCAGCTTGCGCAAAAAATAAAAGCAGAAATAAAGCTTCTGCATGTCTACCAGAACCCGGCGGCTGATCTTAGTATAAAGGAATCAGCCACCTACCTGGACTATATAAAGCATACCCTGCATGCAATTGAGATGAAGGCTAAAAGTGAAATTGTGAGCTTTACCCAAAAGATGAAGGACTACATGAAGGAGGAGAATATCTCAAACGTCCGAATCCACTCCACCATTGTAATGGGAAATATTGTCGGAAAAATCAAGGGAATCAGCCAGACTTACCACCCCGACCTGATCGTACTTGGAACCAGCGGGGGCAGCGGGAAATCAATAGGCACCTTCGCCAACCTGGCAGAAACGATCATCAAGGGATTGGAGATTCCCATTTATGCCATACCTGGTCCATGTTCCTGCAAGGATTTCGAGAATATTGATATTCTCTATGCCACAGATTTTAATGAAAAAGACCACACTTCTCTTGAACGATTGCTGAAAATCACAGAACCCCTGGATAAGAAAATTACCTGTATTCACATTGATACAGCCCGGAATCCTGCAAAAAACGAGAGGATGGATGAGCTAAACGAGGAATTAGGGCAACTGTATTCAGACCAGGATATCCGGTGTCTGCTCATCGAGGATGTGGATGTATTTCATGGCCTTAAGGATTTTGCAGATTCATACCATGTAAATCTTCTCTCATTCACCGTCCAGAAACGACGCATTTTCGAGAAACTGTTTAAACCAAACCTGTTCAAAAAGATAATGCAGGAATCCAATATCCCCATCCTCCTGTTTCCTTCCTAAGGAGGCCATTGGCTTCAACAGAGAAAAGGAAAACCTGTCTTATTCGGTAAGTTCCACATAATTCCCCTCGGGATCCAGGATCACGCTCTCATAGTATCCATCACCCGTGGTTCGGGGTTCCCCGGAAACCGTGTAACCGTCTTTGCGGATTCGTTCAGTGAGTTCTTCCACTTTCTCCCTGCTACCCAGGGATATTGAAACATGGGCTAAGCCATTTGTAATTCCTTTATGTCCCTGAAAATCGGCGATATCCGGCCTGTGCATAATCTCAATCCGGGTTGCCTGTCCTTCGAATGAAAGAAAGTAGGAGGAGTAGCTTTTCTTTGCATTTATATATTTCTCACTACAATCCATCCGAAAATATTTAATGTAAAAGTCTTTTATCAACTCAAGATCTTTTACCCAGACAGCTATATGCTCAAATTTCATAACATGAGTTTGAAAGCATTTGATTCCATCGTTCCGCTAAAAGTGTGAGCTGTCACATCATCCAATGAAGTGAGGGTTCCTTCAAATGTAATCTTGGATGAAGATACCCTTTTTATGGATCCGCTCATGGATAAATATAATTCATCAGAGCCATCATCCTTTAATAAATTCCTACCGGTGATTGTAACCACTCCACCCTCTTCAGAGTCATTAATCTGGGTAACACCGCCGTTTGTTCCAGGTACATTGGCAACAAGAATACCAAAATCTTCTCCCTCGGATACCGATGCTAAATTCGCAAACATTCCCACTTCTTCGGTGCTTCCTTCTTTAACAACTTTGCCATCTATAAGTAATTCATAGGTTCCTCCCCAGCTGTCATCATCAGTCAGAATGTCTTTTTCACAGGATGTTAACATGATGCTAAGCGCACCAAGGAAAATGGCGAATGTAAAAATTGATTTTTTCATGTTTCAGGATTCGATTGGTTAAAATTTTGAGTTTCGGACTTCGAAACACAAATTTAATCTACCCTATCAATCCGTGGACAGGGAATTTGAGAACGGAGTGGTTCGCCTTGAATTCGTCATTCCCCCGACGGAATTTGGAGTGCCGACCTTTCTATAACAGCTCCAGCAAAGACATCAGTTTTTTCATTTGTCGCATGGAAACCGGAATTTCCTTTTTGTTTTTCATGATCATATAACCCCCATCAGATTTGCTCACTTTCTTGACATGATTCAGGTTCACCAGGTATGATTGGTGAGATCTGAAAAACCCAAACTCAGTAAGCAGCCCTTCATAATCCTTCAGGCTCTTTGACACCACTATTTCTTCATCACCCTCGAGGTAAAAGCTTGTATAGCTATTGTCGCTTTTGCAGAAATATATATCACTAATATCCACTATATGAAGTGAATCAAAAGTTCGAAGGACCAGCTTTTTCGATTGTATCTCCCTTCGGAACGAATCCATCAGAACATCTACCTGGGCCTGGGAGTTATAATTATTCTCAATAAGATCAACCGCATTTTGAATCGATTGGCGGAACTCATTTTCGTTGACCGGCTTCAAAATATAATCCAGCGCAGAAAATTTAATGGCCTTTATGGCGAATGAATCGTGACCTGTAATAAACACCACTTTGAAACTGTAGGGCTTAAGCTCCTGCAGTATCTGGAAGCCTTTTTCGTGATTCAGCTCAATATCCAGCAGTACAAGATCCGGATTTTGGGACCTGATTAAGGCCAGTCCGGTCGATACCGAATCGGCTGTCCCAGCCAGCTTGATTTCAGGGAAATACGCTGCAAGCAAATTACTGTTCACCTCCAGCATGGCGGGTTCGTCGTCTATAATAACTGCGCTAATCATTGTTTAAAATCGGGATATTTATGCTTACTCTAACTCCTGAATCTTCGCTGTTTACATCCTTCAGATTCAACAACTCAAATGAAAACTCCTTCTTGTATTTATGCTGGATCAGCTTTCTTCGTTTCTCAAATATCTGAAGTGCCATAGATTGATGTTCCTGCAGTTCCATTTCATCTTTTTGGATCCCCACACCATTGTCTTCTATTATAAATTCAATCCAGTTGCCTTTATCTGTAACAGCAAGCTTTAGCAGGCCTTTTCTATTCAGCTTATTAAACCCGTGCTTAATTGAATTCTCAACAAAGGGCTGAAGCAGCATGGGGGGAATCTGAATAAAATCCACCTCCAGGTCCTCATCAAAATCAATTATATAGTCAAATTTACCTTTTGAACGCATTCTTTCCAGCTCGATATAATCTCTTAACATATTGATCTCGTCGGCCAGGGAAATGGATTCAACAGCCGAATTTTTTAGTGTGGCCCGGGTTAAGGATGCAAATTGCGAAAGAAACCGCGAGGCTTCCCTGTTGTCATTTTGCAGCATAAAGTTCTGGATGGATCCCAGGACATTGAAAATAAAATGGGGGTTCATCTGGGAGCGAAGAACCTGCTGTTGCAAATCGTTTTGAACAAGAGCCGCCTGTTTTTTACGGATATTTAAAATATAGGTGATCAGGAAAATGACAACGAGCAGAATACCCACAATGCCCATCCCGGCATTAATCCTTTGGTTTTTAAGCCTGTTCTCGGCGGTCAGCAATTCGATCTGCTGTTCCTTCTTCTCTGTTTCATATTTAGTTTCAAGTTCTTCTATGGACTGCCGGATATCCTCGTCACGCAGTATCTTTTCCGCGCTGCGCAGGGAATCGTTCCAAAACCAGGCTTTGTCATATTCGGACAGGATGAAGTTCTCCTCGTACAACAAGAGTAAACATTTCAATTTCTCCGATGAATAATAATCAATCTCTTCAATTTCAATATTTTGCTCAGCCAGGGCCAGGGCTTTCTCATGCTGACCCAATTCCTGGTAGAGTTCGGCTTTAAAATTATTACTGAAAATAATATCATAGGGATTTTCGCCAAAATACTGCTCTGCTTCCTTTGCCAATTCAAGGGCTTTCGGGGCATCGCCTAACTCCCTGTATACTCCGGCACTATTGGTCAAAGCTGTACATATTCCCTGATCATACTCAGCCTCCTTGCTTATAATCATTAAGGTATCGTAAAAAAGCAGGGCCTTCTCATAGTCTTCCTTTTGCACCTCAATCCCTCCTAAACTATTATATATCTTGGTGATATCAATCACTGAAGCACACCCTTCCACATTCTTCATACGATAAGCCTTCTGCACATATTCCTCCCACTTCGGAATATTCGAATTTTCCCTGAAGATATTGCCCATTGCAATATAGTGGTAGCAGATTCGCTCCAGGTTTTGAGTGCTTTCCTTTATTTTAAGGGCATATAGGCCGTATTTTATCGCCTCATCATAAGCGCCCTTATAATTATAGTTACTGGCGAGGTTCATACTGATTTTTGCAATCTCACCACTGTCCCCCTCTTTTTCAGCTCCTTCCAATGCGATTTCGTATGCCTTATTGGAGGCATTAAAATCACCCAAAGCTGCATACATATTTGCCAGGTAGTTTCCAACACTTGCCACCTTGCTGTTATTCCCGATATTCCTGGCTATGCGCAAAGCTATTTCGAATTGTTCGATTGAAGATTCTATATCCCCTTCATCTACGAGATATCCCCCATAGGCATCATGCGCTTCAATCAGACCCAGGCTGTCACCCTCAGCTTCACTTATCTGACTTTGAAGATGAAATCTTAGGGAATCATTTTCAGCACTTTGGACAACTATTGTTACCAGGGAAAGCAAAGCGACTACCAGAATCCCAGGCCTACTTATATTCATTTTGATCCTCATACAACTTAAGGCGATTAAAGTAATCACTTTAAGTTTTACCTGAACATAAAACCCCTTTAATTTTTAACTATTTTGCCCCCCAATTGTTAAACAAAACATCCATAAAAGGAAGAACCATGAATCAGAAAACAGCTATAATTTTGGGAGGTACAGGCTTAACCGGAAAATTACTATTAAACAAGCTAATCGCCGATGATCGTTATGCAAGCATTAAATTGTTTTCCCGAAAGGCTTCCGGAAACACATCTCCTAAGATAAAAGAGTTTGTTGGAGATATCCTTCAGCTGGAGCAATTTAAAAATGACTTTACGGCTGACGAGGTGTTTTGCTGCATCGGAACAACCTCAGCCAAAACAAAAGACAGAGCCATTTATAAGGCAATTGATTTCGGGATTCCTTTTACAGCATCAAAACTGGCAATAGAAAACAAGATCCCCACCATTTTGGTTATTTCGGCCCTGGGTTCGAATGCCAAAAGCAAAATCTTCTATAACAGGACAAAAGGAGAGATGGAGCAGGCTGTTCTGGATCAAAAAATAGACAATACCTACATCCTCCGACCCTCTTTGATTTTAGGAGATAGAGGTGAAAGGCGCTTTGGAGAAAGCCTTGCAGCTGTGTTTATGAAATTAATAGCTGTATTTCTGATTGGGAGGGCAAAAAAATACAGGGCAATCGAGGCTGACTGCATTGCTGAGGCCATGATTAAGCTGGCAAATTCCTTACCCAAAATAAAAATCGTGGACTCAGATATTTTACAAAAACTGGGAAGCGAAAACTAATTAAAAATTCAGGTTCAATCCAATCATTGCAAAGGGCATTAAACCGGGCTGGTAAATGGCCTCATTGGCATCCTTGTAAGTGAAGGGCTCGTCGTCGTTCTGGTTGTCGTTTCTTGGGTTTACATTGTCGTTATCGGGGCTGTAGGAGGTATCGTGTCCTCGGAGTGTACTTGGAACATAATAGTCCAACCCAGCCGCAATCACAAGATTCAGTTTGTCAGCCATCTTGAAATGCGTTTCCAGTCCCGCTCCCGCTCCCCATTGCTGTGAGGTGACATCGAATTCTTCATTCCCCCCGATATAGGCAAAATTTCCCTTGAAAGACGAGCCCCGTGGACCCAGAACGAAGTACGATTGATTTAAACCAAATAGTGATACCGGCATCATAAAATCAAGCCGATAGTCAACAGACCTGCCGGCTTTCTCTGGGGTCCCATTGGTGTTATTATTTATAAATATGCGCCTGGCATCCCAAACCCGGCCAGGGTTTATGAAGCTATAACCAGCAGCCAAGCGTAACTCAAAAGGCAGATGACTGTTGTGGAGTGTCAGGTTGGCCTGTACACCATATCCCCGGTTATAACCGGTAAGAACTCCGGCCGAAAGACTGGATGTCTCACCTATATGATCCTGTCCGGAGCTTGTAAAAGCCACCCCCAGCAGAAGTATTGAAAATATAGTGGTCCCAATGGTTCTCATTCCTTAGAATTTTAGTCAGTCTTTTTCATTGATGGTCCTTAAATAACGTAGGAATCCAAAAGATGTTTTCCGGAACAATACTTTGCGCCAAAGAAAAGGGCCATCCCTTTCGAAATGGCCCCTTCATGAAAAAGCTTCTACTTATTTTAAAATCACCTTGAAATAGGATTCCCGCACATCCTGTGAACTTGTGATCCTGACCACTCCGATAAGGAGGGACTCAGAAGCCGGGAACGCATTCCTGTTGTAACTCAGGCTATGTGCACCTGCCTGCAGCTCTTTGCTTGTGCGCACTCCCAGTTCCCTTCCTGTCATATCGAAGAAAAGGACCTCCAGCTCCCCCTCAGACTCCATATATAAGCTAAGGGTAAACTGCGCTCCTGCAGGATTGGGATATACCTTCAATGCAAGATCCACGCTTTGACTGGCGACAGAAGTAATAGCATCACAGGCCTCCAGGTGAATACCTTTCTCCATCACTCTTTCGAAAAGAAGTCTGTGCCCGGCATTATTCAGATGAACACCATCGCCCGAATCGTAGGCAGATGCAATAAAACCAGCATCATCAGCCAGATCGGTCCAGAAATCCAGGGAGTAATCTCCGTATATTTTTGGAATTTCGTCAGCCAGGTAAACCTGGGTAGCAATCATCCCGGGATCTGAAAAGTTCCTTGGCTGGGTAGTGCAAATCCAGGTCTTCACACCCACAGCGGCAGCATAATCGGAGACCAGGGCCATATTGGCCAGGGTCTGTGCTGCCGTATAGTTGATGGCATCATTGGAAGGCATGTTCACGATAATTGCATAGGGATTATAAGTAAGTGCCTTGGTAACATTCTTACTCTCGTCGATCACCTCTGTAATACCCTCCTCAAATACAGTCCCCGTAGGACAAATCTTAAAGGTTGTATATCCACCAACCCCAAGATTGATAACCTGGTAGTCAGCACTCAACTCTGCCAGTGCAGCCCTGTATCTCCATACCCAGGCCGAATCTATGGGATTGGCACCTGTTCCCGCAGAGGTTGAAGATCCCAGCACCACAATGGTATTGGAACAGGGTGCTTCAATGATGCTGAAAGTCGCAGCGCTTACATCCGAATATGCGCCCGATTCAAGCATCACCAGGCACTCGTCTGACAGTGTCTCGGGAAGCGTCCATTTCAGGGAGCTGCTTTCCACCCCAACAGTCTCAATGACCGTCCAGTTGCCTCCATTATCAAGGGAATAACTTACCTCTATATCTTCCGTCAGGAGGTTGGTGGTCCACCTTATATACTGATCCGTTCCTGCCACCCAATGCTCACCTCCATTGGGTTGCTCAAGAATGATGGCCGGATCCAGGGCACTTGAAATGCTGAAATTTGTATCGCTCACATCCTCGGTATCACCCGAACTTACTTTCACCAGGCATTCAGCTGACACTGCATCAGGAATGGTCCAGCTAAGGGAGTTCAAATCGGACGAAACCGTCTCAATAAGCGTCCAGCTACTCCCGTTATCAGCCGAATAAAACACCTCCACATCATCCGTCAGATTGGTGCTTTCCCAGCTGATTTCATGCCCGGCACCCACCAGCCATTCTTCTCCACCATTGGGAGCCAGAACGTTAATGACCGCAGGAAGGGCCTCTTCTTCGTCATAAATTATTTTTAAAGCGCCCAGGTAGTAAAAACCATATCCATTTGTATTATTTTCACCCGGCGAAGCAATCAGTTGAATCTCTCCTGCTGCATCAGGCAGGACGCTGATACTTGCAATTCTCGCTTCATTATTTGCCGCATCGAGATACACCGAATCTGCCTCACTTCCGGTAAATACAAATTTTGTTTCCCGGTTATCGCCCACACTCATCCTGGAACTGAAAAGCTCAAAAGTATAAGTCTTTTCAGCCTTCAGTCCGCTGATCAGAAATCCACCTGTTGGAGAAATACTCCCACTCCAGTCCTCCACGTTCCCAAAGTAGCTGTCACTTGTCGCACTGGCCGGTATTCCAAGTGCCGCCGAAGGAGTTGTGGATCCGGATTCATTCACACCAGTAAAACCATCAATGACCTCCATGTTTATAGCGGTCTGAAGATTATGTTCATTTCTCAACAGTTCAAGCTTGGAACCCAAAAGCCTGTCAGGGAAATTATTCCAGGGTGCAGGGGAGATATTACTCGTACTCCCGAAATCAATCATAATGGTATCCAGCGCTGGAAGCTCTCCTACCACAGTAAAAGTAGCATCGCTCACATCTTCCGCAGTAAATGATTTCACTTTAACAAGGTAAGAAGGGGATGGAACCAGGGGAACAAGCCACTCGATAGAAGTAACTGAGCTCTCCACCGTATCGACATCAATCCAGGATCCTCCGTTATCGGGCGAATAACTAACAAGAACATCATCCGTCAGATTCGCTCCTGTCCAGGTAATGCTGGTTGTGCTTTCCTGAACAAACTGCTCTCCTCCATTGGGAGCTGTAACGGTAAGAGTAGGCTGGGCAAAATCGATATCGTCATAAATAATTTTCAGGGCATTGAGATAATAGAATTTATTACTGTTGGTGTTATTATCTCCGGGAGCCACATTAAGATCCACCGTGCCATCGGCCCTGGGTACGATATCCAGTCCGAGCACCTCTGAAGTATTGTTTGAGGGATTCAAAACTCCGGAAACTGTGGATGCCCCAACAAGGGTATAACTGGTTTCCCGGTTATCGGATGCAACACGTGAGCCATAAATAACAATGCTGTAGCTGAGCAAAGGATCCAGGCCCGAAAGCTGAATACCTCCCGTGGGTTCAAGGGCCCCGCTAAATACCACGGTATTTCCGTAATAACTGTCGCTGGAGGCCGTGGAAGGAATGCCCAGGGAAGGATCGGGAGTTTGTACCCCGCCAGTATTGAAACCTGCAAAATCATCTATTACACGGAAACCAAAAGGAGTGGCTTTCACCTGGGAATCGAACAGCGGGACAATCACCCCGGATGAATCTGTGAAGTTAATATTGTTCCAGGGTAGTTCGGATTTTCCTGAAGCTGGTCCGAAGTCAATCAGAACAGTATCCAGGGCGGGTAGTTCTCCTATGACTTCAAAAGTAGCATCGCTTATATCCTCAGCCACAAAAGACCGCACCTTGACCAGGTAGTTCAGGGAGGGGATCTCAGGAATCAGCCAATCCAGGCTGGTAACTGTATTTTCTACAGTGTCAAGATCCAACCAAATAGCGCCATTATCAGAAGAATAACTAACAATCACATCTTCTGTCAAATTTTCGCCAGTCCAGCTAATGCTTTGTGTACTGCCCTGGTCAAAGGCTTCCCCACCATTAGGAGCGGTCAGAGTAAGAGCCGGCTGCAGAATATCGATGTCATTATAGACCACCTTTATTGCATTGAGATAATAGAATTTATACCCACTTACATTATTATCTCCGGGAGCCACATTAAGATCCACTGTACCATTTGCCTTGGGCATAACAGCCAGTTCCAGCACATTGGAAGTATTGTTTGCAGGGTTCAAGGCACCGGATACGGTTGTTTCCCCAACAAGGGTATAACTCGTTTCCCTGTTTTCGGTAGTCTGCCTGGAACAATAGATAATGAAGTTGTATGTTTCGGCCGGATCAAGCCCTGAAAGCATCAGGCCTCCGTCCGGTTCAAGCGCACCGCTAAAATCTACAGTATTTCCAAAGTACGAATCACTGCTTGCTTTAGAAGGGATTCCTATGGCAGCATCCGGGTTTGTAACTCCTCCATCATTAAAACCACTAAACCGATTGCTCAGTTCAATTTGGAAAGGAGTAGCCTTATATTCAGAATCATAAAGGGGTGACTGCTGTCCTGTCACCTCAAGGTCAGAGAAGTTGTTCCAGGGGAGGTCCGAAGCGCTCGACTGCGGACCAAAATCAATCATCAGCGTATCTGTCTGTGCAGAAATTGCCAGGGGCATCATCAGCAGAAGCAATACGATCGCTTGCTGAAAAAATTGTCGGGGTTTGTTTCTGAAATTCATTTACGTAGGTTTTAGAAAGTACAACTCTTCAATTAGTGTATATCATTGATTTTTAGGCGGAGTAGGATCATTCTCCTTAATTCTTGTCCTGCAAATTTTTTCGATCTCAAAGGCATTTGATATTTTCGCCATATAGATGACATCGGGGACATATCTGTCAGGTCCGTTTTTCTGACTCACCATTTTGCCCGATCTCATTTGAAGGGATATATTTCCTTTATCGACATTCCCATTTACTGTAATATCACCTGAAAATTGCTCCCAATCGATGGATCTTATATTTCCCTTATGGTAGTGTATTAATCTTAAAGGGGTCCCCACAAAATACCCTCCCTCTCTGAACATTGAGTAGAGCCCCCATACAATCATCGCAATGCCAATGATTACAAACAAACCAATGATCAGAGCTGGCATCAGAATTTCACCCAGATTTTCGGGACCGGCAACCACCGGTACACCGTTAGATTGAAAATGAACTTCCTTCCCAACAAATAAGGGCCCCAGAAAGGCAAAAACAAAAATACTTGTGAATGCAGTCCAGAAAAGTCCAAAAACAATCATAGCCAGAGATTTATTGCGTGGTTGAGCCCGGCCTGCCTTTATGGCAAAATCTTTCCGTTCAGAACCAATCATGTCATTCAAATCACGGGGTAATACTACATTTCGAATCATATGTTCGGGTGCTAAGTGAATGAAAGTTAAGAAAATGATTTTAAAGCATCATCCTAAAAACATACTTGTTCCAATAAAAGATCACTATGAGCGTTTAAAAGAAAATGCCAGTCCGAATGAGCAGATAAACAGAACGTAAACTAGTAAACAGGTAACATCCTGATCAATAAACTCGTATAAAAACTTCTAAAGCTATATATCATGAAAAATATATTCATCCTTATTTTCCTTAGCATTGGCTTCCTTGCTTATTCCCAGCTTATTAACGAAGAGGAGCTATACCTGAAAATCCAGAGTTCAGAGGAAAGCTGTGTGGGTGCCCATGAAAGCATTGTGCTTCGTATAAATAAGGAACTGGCAGACTTTGTCTGGGGTAAAAACGTCAGGCTTAACAACGCCACGGTCATTAAATACTTTAGCTACCCATCCGGAGAAGAGGTTTCAGCCCTATTTGACATCAATCTTACCAAGAATAAGAACTGGAGCTACATATATGATCAAAAAACAGCTGCAGACCTGCTCATCGACAAGGGGCTCAGGGTAAGCCAGTCCTACAACAAAGTATTGATTAACGCCAGGCAGAACCTGATATTGGCCGAAAACATAAAGGATGGGTATAAAGTAATTCTGGAATTATACTGCCCCCATGAAGAATTCCTCCAGGGCCTGAGGATAGGCATACCTCAAAGTATAGAGTTTCAAATTACAGGTATGCTGGGAAGCGCTGATACGGATCTTAAGATACTTGGGGTTGTAACGAAAGTCCATTCAGAACGACAGGTACTAAAGTGTGCAAACGGCCATGAATACGACAAAGCATCAGCTTACAAATTCTGCCCTAGCTGTGGAGAACCCTTAAAATAAAATGAAAATCACAAAAGACATTTACATTGAGGACCTGGTGGAGCTAAAGGTGGCTGCAGTAAACTACCTGGCGGATCATGGGATCAAATGCATTGCCTGCGGGGAGCCCATCTGGGGAACCCTGGAGGAGGCTGCAAAAAATAAGGGCTTCAGTGCTGCCGAGATCGACAACTTTGTAAGAGAACTGGAAGCACTCTAAGAGACAATACCCTGTGCCGGATTGGCTGAAATAGCAAAATCTTATTAATTTGGCTGTATGAAAAAGCATTACCTGCCAGGAAGTTTTGTATTCCTGTTTCTCATCATGGCCGGAATCTTTACCGACCTTTCTCTTTCAGCACAACAACATCCTTTCCAGGATCCAAAACTGGAAGATGAGGCCCGGCTCGACAACCTGGTATCTCTCCTCACGATGGAGGAAAAAATAATCTGCCTGTCAACCCGACCTGCAGTCCCCAGGCTGGGTATAAAAAAACACAGGATTATTGAAGGACTGCACGGAGTTGCACTAAGCGGACCGGCCAACTGGGCGGTAAAAGGAGATGGCCAGGCACCTACCACCACATTTCCCCAGGCCTATGGACTGGCACAGATGTGGGACCCGGTCCTGCTCGAACAGATTGCTGCACAGGAAGCCTATGAATGTCGTTACCTGACACAGAGCCCGAAGTATGCCAGCGGGGGACTCATCATGCTGGCTCCCAATGCCGACCTGGGACGAGATATTCGCTGGGGAAGAACCGAAGAGTGTTATGGTGAAGATGCCTACCTGGGTTCACGGCTTACGGTGGCCTTTGTGAAGGGCCTTCAGGGAGATCATCCTAAATACTGGAAAACAGCTTCCCTGATGAAGCACTTTCTGGCCAACAGCAATGAAAATAACCGTTTTACAAATTCATCTGACTTCGACGAACGCCTTTTTCGGGAATATTATTCATACACTTTTTACAAGGGTGTTACCGAAGGTGGATCCAGGGCATACATGGCGGCCTATAACCGGTATAACGGGATTCCCTGCACCGTCCATCCCATGCTAAAGCAAATCACAGTCGATCAGTGGGGACAAAACGGCATCATTGCAACAGACGGAGGTGCCTACCGCAACCTTGTAAACGAACACCAGTACTATGACAACCTGGAAGATGCCGCCGCAGCCTGCATTCATTCCGGAATCACCATGTTCCTCGACGACTACAAAGAACCCCTGAAAAATGCAATTGAAAAAGGATTGGTAAGTGAAGAAGAAGTTGATGCTGCCATTCGGGGGACCTTAAGGGTCTGGCTTAAA
The DNA here is from genome assembly GCA_964601975.1 of uncultured Bacteroides sp. Taxonomy (GTDB): domain Bacteria; phylum Bacteroidota; class Bacteroidia; order Bacteroidales. Next base: position 6,116 of record CAZRPW010000085.1, on the reverse strand, counting down.
CTGGGACTCCTGGATGCGTCGGGCGACAATCCCTATACCGGCATCGGTTTAAACAATGAAGCCGAACCATGGAACAGTCCGCAGGCCCGGGAACTGGCAAGAAAGGCCACAGCAAAATCCATAGTCCTGCTGAAGAATGAGCAAAAGACCCTCCCCATTCATCAGGATAAAATCAAAACTATCGCTGTCATCGGACCTGCTTCAAACGTGGTTATTTCTGACTGGTATTCAGGAACCCCGCCCTACCAGGTAAGTATCTTAAAGGGAATCAAAAATACCCTCGGAGACAATGTTGAAATCCTGCATGCCAACAGCAACAAGGCCGATTCTGCAATTAACGCAGCAAAAAAGGCCGATATCGCCATTGTTTGTGTTGGGAATCATCCCCTTTCACACGGCCTGGGATGGGGAGAAAACCTGGTGGCCAGTGAGGGTCGGGAGGCCATAGACCGGGAAGCCATATCCATGGAACAGGAAGACCTGGTTAAGCTGGTTAAAGCAGCCAATCCCAATACCATCATGGTACTGGTTTCAAGCTTTCCCTATGCCATTAACTGGTCTAAAGAACAAATCCCGGCCATTGTACACATCACGCAATCTAGCCAGGAACTTGGCAATGGGCTTGCTGATGTCCTTTTTGGAAGGGTGAGTCCGGCCGGGAAACTGGTCCAGACGTGGACAAAATCAATTGATGAACTGCTGCCCATCCTGGAGTATGATATCCGCAAGGGTCGCACCTATATGTACGACCAGCACGAAGCCCTCTTCCCCTTTGGGTATGGTCTCACTTACAGCTCCTTCGAACTAGGCGATCTGAGTGTAGCAAAGCCTGTCCTAAAGGAGGGCGGCACTGCAGAAATCAGCTTCAGACTCAGCAACACGGGTGCGTTTGACTCCGACGAGGTTGTGCAGCTTTATGTTCGTTACCCCGAATCCAAAGTTGAACGCCCGATCAAAGCCCTGAAAGGTTTTAAACGTGTATTCGTCCCCAAAGGTGAAAACGTCAGTATCACAATTCCTTTGGATGCCGATGAGCTTCGCTACTGGGATACAGACAAACAGGCTTTCGTTCTGGAAAAAGGAAGGCTGGACTTCTTCATCGGTACTTCCTCGGTGGACGAAAGACTCAAAGGCAGTGTGCGGGTGAAATAGCAGTACGCTATTCTTCCCAGCCTGCAATGCTGGCAAGTATATACCACATCGCATAAGCCTTCCGATTGGCAGTAATATGTTGGGTGTTATGGGCACCATAAGCAACTGAGCCTCCTGGCGAACTCCTGTTTTCATAATAGCCTGCTCCGACACGGTGACTTTCCTGCCAGTCGGCATAAAAGTTACCTCCCGCAGAAGAGTTTCCATCGTCACCGGCATCTTCCCAGTAATTCCCATCCATATCATGGGTGTCAATCCCGTAATAATCAAGACAGTAGAAATTATTCTCCCTGCAATAATCGATAATTAAATCCGCCTGGTTCTTTGGCTTCCCGGCGCCAACATTATCGTCCTTGTTGGCATGACCGGTCATAAAGATGAAGCTCACTTCCGGATACTCATTTATAAGGCTTTGCATGCCCGGAAGGTAATTGCCTTCCACATCATGACCGGCAATATTACACCAGCTCCACATGACTACATTGATTTCTGAATGATCCGGGTCATCAAGATAGTTCCTGGTGGCCTGGATGAAAGCCGTTTCGTCCCGGCTAAGATCAGATGCGTCTTTTCCGGCATCGGCGTATGCGCCCATAGCATAATCCCTGAAATCGAGCTTATCTGCCTGCGGATCGTTATCTGTGATGGCAAACAGCACCTCATCTCCCTCCTTATAATCGGGTAGGCCGAACATACCCCGGGCTACCTGGGTGCCATGTGAAGTATGCTGATAGGCAATATGAAGCTCATTACGGGCTGCATGAATATATGCTTCTGGTATGGACCTGAGTACATCCTCGAAAGCAACGGTATGGTCTGCAATAACGGTTCTCTCTCCTTTGATAATCTCAGGCCCCTCCTTCTCACAGGATGATAAGAAAGAAACACCCAGGCAGGAAAGTATAATCACATATGCAAAATTCTTCATGACAATATATTTTTGTACCGGACTAATATTTATTAAACGAGCACAGGTAAATAATTGTTTCATTCATTACTTTTACATTTATGAGCCTCCCTGACCCTGGCCCGCTTGAAGCACTGTTGTATGAGTGAATTTCTGGATGCCCTGACCCATATTGTAAACAATACCCTGTTCCTGGTTACTGTAGTTATTTTCAGTACCTACATGATCCTGATGGTATATTCTGCCATCGCCCTGAAAAAATACCTGCGCAAGAACTCTTATGTAAACTACAATTCCATAATCGCCTCCCCCCTGGTCCCGAGCATTTCAGTAATTGTGCCCGGGTACAATGAAAGTGTAAGCATTGTTGACAATATCCGCACCCTTCTTTCCCTGTATTACAACGACTTTGAAATTGTTGTGGTGAACGATGGCAGCACAGATGATACCATGGAGAAGATCATCGAAGCCTACGAACTTGAGAAAGTAAATTACTATTTCGATTACCGGCTGCCCTGCGAAAGGGTCAGGGCTGTCTATAAATCCCGCAACAGGTCCTACAAGAAATTAATGGTGGTGGACAAGCGGAACGGGGGAAAGGCCGATGCATTAAATGCGGGTTTGAATGTGGTAAAGAACGAGCTGGTCGTTTGCATTGACGCCGACACCATCATCGAGCAGGATGCTTTAATGAAGCTGGCAAAACCCTTCCTTGAAGCAAAAGATAAAAAACTGATCGGTGCTGGTGGAGTCATCCGTATAGCCAACTCATGTGAAATATCGGGAGGAAAGATTACAAAGATCAGGGTACCCAGAAAGTGGCTCCCCCGTGCCCAGGTCATGGAATATACGCGGGCCTTCCTGATGGGACGGATCGCCTGGAGCGAACTGGATGGTCTTTTATTAATTTCAGGAGCGCTGGGAATGTTCAACCGGGAAATCATGATCGCAGCTGGAGGATACAGCACAAAAACCGTGGGCGAGGATATGGAACTGGTTGTGAGGATCAGGAGATACATGGCAGACCAGGACATCCCCTACCAGGTGGCCTATATTCCCGATCCACTTTGCTGGACTGAAGTACCCTCCACCATAAAAACCCTCGCCCGGCAGAGAAGCCGGTGGACACGCGGTACCATAGAAACCCTTTATACCCACAGGAAACTCTTCCTGAACAGGAAATATGGGAAACTGGGGATACTGGGATATCCCTACTGGCTTTTATTTGAGTGGTTTGCTCCCATACTGGAGTTCATCGGCATCCTCATCTTTGGATTCCTGGCGATAAGCGGCAGACTGAACCTGGACTTCTTCCTGCTCTTGCTTGGTTTCGTGTATTTTTTCTCCGTATCCCTCTCCATCTGGTCTGTTTTTTTTGAAGAGATCACCTTTCATAAATACGAAAAGCGAAGAGATGTGCTAAAGCTGGTACTGACCGCCTTTCTGGAACCCCTGCTTTATCATCCCCTTGTTTTGCTGATGAACATTAAAGGCAATATTGACAAACTGCTGAACAAATCCTCATGGGGAATCCAGGAAAGAGAAGGTTTCATTAAGGCTGGCACCCGGAAGAATTGGAAAACACGACTGAAAGAAACCCTTTATAAAAGAAGATATCTAATCGGCACAGGAGGAGGAACATTGATTGCACTCGCCCTTGCCTGGCTCATTATTAAAGGAAAACCCGGGGAAGTAGTTGCAGAAAGCATCCCGGACCCTGTAGTAGTTGAAGAAATATCTCCGGCTACCGGTAAAGAAACTTCTCCGGCTGCTGGTGAAAAAACATCTCTGACCGTTGGTGATACTCCCCAGATTGAAATCCAGGCCCCGGTGAATGAAAAGTTCCACATTATTGTGGGAAGCTTTAGTTCCGAAACCAATGCCAATCACATGGCAGAAAAATTAAAGGACAGGGGTTACGAGCCGGAAATCCTCCTTTTGGATGATTCACATATCCGGATTGCACTGTACTCGGAACCGACCAGGGAAAAGGCCCTGCAAGTCCTCGAAAAACTGAGAACAGAACCCGGTATGGAAAAAGCGTGGATTCTGGTAAAATAGAGTTAACAACTTTTCGTCAGCCCAGGCATTATCCTGACTAATTTCCCTATTAATTTTTTCTATAAATCTTATTCTTTAAAAATTATCATGAAAAAACTCTTTTTATTGTTTGCAAGCATCGGCCTGCTGGTATTCAGCTGTAACGATGATTTACAAAAAGACATTGACGATCTGAAAAACAGGGTGAGCACCCTCGAGGCCTCCGAGGCAGTGGTAAGCCTTGAATTCCAGGGAAATGACCTGATCGTTACATTCGGAGATGGCAGTACAGCATCGGTAAGCGCCCCGGTAGAAGTCATTCCTGATCATGTAAGTGATTTCAGCATTGATACTGAAACCAACATGATTACCATCACCTTTTCCGACGGAACGAGCAGTCAGTACATCGTATTCAGCAATGGGAACTCCACCTATATGTCCGGCACTTTAAGCGGAGACTATGGGATTATTTCCATGACTATGGGTGATGTTACCCTGGCTAACCTGAGTTATGATGGACAGAACCGCATGGTAGAAGCCATGATCAATCTGCCCGACGGTAATGGAAATGTAATTAACGTACTGGAACTCTATAACAACTACAATGCAGAGAATCCAACCGCCATCGCCATCAGCAAATCAATGTATGCTGATATTGACTATTATACCGAGGAATGGATTTCAACCGAGACTACAAGCTTCCCTGGCGACAGTGGGTATTCTTTTGTAATGAAGGATGGCGAAATGTATTCCTACTATGACAACGGTTTCTACAATGGTTCAGAATACCAATACAACACCCGTAGCCATTGCTGGTTTGTGGAAGATGATGATATTGATTATGACAGCTACGAGAAATATTTTCCAGTGGCCGGAGAAGACAGCCTTTTTTACAAGTCTTATAATAATTACTACTCCATGAGTATTGATGGTGAATATGGACATCTTTATTATCCCAATGAGATCATCAGGGTGACTGATATCTATCAGGCAGGTGAAACCATGGATACATTAAAGACCAGGCTTACTGTAAAAGACAATGGCCTCATTGAAAAAGTTGAGACGCTGCATTGGGAGAATGAAGAAGTTACAGGATATTTTGAAATGACCTATGACAATAACGACCTGATGACGAGTATTGATTTTTATGATGTCAGGACCTATTTGAAAAAGTCTGCAGGTGACGATTCCCCTGAAGAACCCAGGGTGGAACATTATATGACCCTGAACATGAGCTATACTGAAAGTCTGCTTACAAGCCTTAATGCTGACTTCTTTGACGAAGAAGGTGCTTTAGAGGAAACCGTTGAAGTCGGACAAATGGTGTATGATGATGCAGGTAACCCCATTGAAATCTGGTCAAGCCAGGTTGATTATTACAATGACAATGGTCCTAATTTTGTGGTTGATGCAAGCGGCAGAATCTCCATCGAGCCCATAAGCAATGAACTTAAAAAGATCGTTGAAATCGAGTATAACTATACCCTTCCCAACTTCTTTGGAAAGACACTGGAATACCTGATACCCGAGCTAAAAGGATTAAAGATCAACAATGCGCCGGTGCGAATCACCCAGAGCGGATTCTTTAATTTCGCTCAGATGGAGTATTTCGATTTTAATGAAGGCGGATATCCCGCAAAAGTTAAGCTGGATGCTAATATCCAGTCATATTATAATAAGGGTGCTTCAATAAGCCGCTCGCCCATCATACCACTTGGTACCGAGATGGAACTGGAATACACCCTCTTTGAATAAGTCATTCACAGTTTAAGAAAAGGCCGGGGTTTAGCACCCGGCTTTTTTTTACTTTTGCCGCCATGCTACCCAGGCTACATATCATCATACTTTTCCTGTTTTTATCCGCTTCGAACTTAAGTGCACAGCTTGAAATCAGCGGGTATATAAGCAATGCTGAAAATGGACAAGCCATATCTGAAGTCAGCATCCAGTTAAAAAATAATTCTTCCATTTTTTGTCTGACCGACAGTGCAGGATATTTTTCAATTTCAGTTCCCGA
>CAZRPW010000084.1:0-19574 GCA_964601975.1 uncultured Bacteroides sp. | reverse complement strand
CTGTTGGTTATATTTTCGGAGAAGTTCTCACATCAAAATTCAGCCATATTGAGCACATTGAAAAGTATGTGATTGGAGCCCTGCTGTTACTGGGCGTGATTGTTTTTGTGGTTTTAGTGCGGTTTAATGCAGTATACACGGTATAATGCTGGTAATGCGCTTTAACGTGTCTTGACGACTTTGCCCACACCCTTGCTTTGTCCTGCTTCGATCCATTGGAGGATATAAATCCCACGGTCGAGATGCCCGATGTCCAGTTGGATTTTCTCTGTTCCCATGGGCAGATAAGTTGCGTGTACCACTCTGCCGTTGATGTCAGCGATTTCGATCCTTCCACTGAGAGCAGAATTCTCTCCAAGCTCAACATACAAGGTATTCTGGGTCGGGTTGGGATATAATTTAAGACTTTGCTTATCAGGTGTGGGGTTGTTAAAACCGACGGTTTTATCCTTATAGTCAACCGCCGCCTGCAGGATCCGTCCCGAGGTGCGGTCCTGTATAAAAGCAGCCACTCCCAGCTCGTCGATGTTTTCTACATAGAGCTTGTAATCCCAGGTATTGATCCGGGTATCACTATATCCCTGGTGCCAGTTGTCACCCAGCAGCTTCCCGGCAGCTGTTGGCAGCATATCCAGCACCACATTTCTGAACTGGGCATCGCCATTGGGACCTTCGTAACTAGTCACTTTAGATTCAAATACCACCAGGTAAAGCTGAATGTTTTCGTCAAAGTGATCGGCCATACAGGTAACTGTGGTACTTGCTTCCAGTCCGTATCTCTGCCAGTCAACGGATAGTTCAATATCAAATTCCGGAATCTCCAGGGTAAGCAGGGCCAGGTGATCTTCCAGCGGACTGTTTACCAGCTCTGCATAATTATATCGGTGGGAAGATTTTACCCCCCCGTTCAATACCGTATAGGGCACCTGGGAAACCCCGTATATGAATGACCTTGTGGAGGGAGGATCAGGATTATTCATGTTCATCGGATCCGCTTTTGGATAAGACATATGATATTGCAGGTCGATGAGTTCCCTGGAATGTTTAATTCCAAGCGTATCTACAATATTATCAGCAAGTTTGGAAGCAAAATCTGTATAGTTTGTAAAATGCTCCAGTACAGCAACTTTTGAACGTTCCGCAAGCTGCACATTGTTCAGCGCGAAACCCTGGTTACCCTTACTCATTTTACCGATGCTTCCAAAGGCAAGCCTGAGCACCACGTTCGGTTTTCCTGCCAGCTGGTCAAGATCATGGACTGCCCTTACCCACTCGGTATCCGGATTGAATTCTTCGGATCCCCAACCCAGGAGACTTCCACCCGGTTTACTGGCAATATTGTCAAAATTGTACCAGTTTATGCCCGGCCGGACCTCACCAATGGTCTTCCATCCTTCTTTAATGACATCCCTGTACTGGAGCACCGCACCACTGAAATATGGATAAAAGCTTCGCATGATATCCATTTGTATAAGGGGTTTTTTGAAGTCTGTGAAGTCGTAGCACGGACTCTGTATCCAGGAGTTCTCTTCATATCCGGATTCGCCCGAGGGCAGCTGGGTATACCATGCCTTTTCTCCGTTAACAGGGGTATACCCGGTAAAATCCGGTTCTCCCCAGACCCAGCTTTCCACCTGGTTATCCGAAGCTACCGTCCACTGTCCGTCATCGATATCAAATTGCTCATTATAGGCTTTGTTGTCAGGTTTAAGGCTCGGCCATAAGACGATTTCTTTAGTAATTTCATCGGAACAGCCTCCACGATTTACGGTAAATAGATGCACAAGGTAGCTGTCGGCCCTGTTAAACTGGAATGCAACAGTATCTGTGGCTTTTTTTGAACCAAGGGTCCCAAGGATATCACCCTCACTATTTTTAAAGGTCCATATGATCGTATCAGGGGTGGCCGATCCGCCAAAGGCGGAAAGGTTTACAAATTTCACACCCGCAGCATTGGAAAAGCAATCGTTGAGCCATGTGAAGTCGGCTTTAGGCCGGCTGTCTATAATGGTTTCCAGCTCATAGCTGGCCACACAACCGCCAAAGGTACTTGCTGTCAGCTTGATTGTTTTTTGACCTGCCTCCTGGTAATGGTGACTGGGGTCCTTTAGATTGCTCAGGTTGTCTATGCCGCTGCCCGGATCCCCAAAATTCCAACTCCAGCTTTCAACCAGCGCCGGCTCATTGCTCAGATTTTGGAATGATACGAGTTCTCCACCATCGGGTAAGCATTCGGTGCTTAATTCGAACCTTAGCTCAGGCGAAAACAATACTTCCACACTGACCTGGTCGCTTGCTGTACAACCGCTCTGTGAGCTTAAGGTACATGTGATTACATGTATGCCCGGATCAGTGTTCCGGGGATTGAATAAAAATCCTTCATTCACATTTCCTGAAACCCCCGGGCCCTTGAAGACAGCAGTTGCCATATTGGACCGGAGTTCAATGGGATCAGCATTCTGACAAAAGATGCTTTCTTCCAGTGGAAGAATATTTGGCTGCACAACACTCTCCACTGAAAACGTCCTTCTAAGGTAAAGGATCGCCCCGTCATAATACTGGTATTCTATGGTATAGGCGCCCACACTCAATAGCTTCGGATCAATACTGGCCGTGTTATCTTCATGGTCGATCAATCCCGGGACCTCTATAGCGTCCGAATTAAACAGGGTGAAGGACCCGGGTTCTCCCGAATTTTCGAAAACTGTGGCGATAAAGGGCTCATCATTTGTGCAGAAATGGCTGGAGGGAATTAATATGTCACCATTGGCCCCCACCACGTATATCAGCTTGCTGTCGGTACTGACACAGCCCTTGGCATTCACATAGGTGTAAAAAATCGTATGGGGCGAGTTGATAGTATCAGCAACATAGGGATAGAACATCCCGGATTCACTAACCACGCCGGGGCCTGAGAATATTCCTCCCGGAATATTTGCTTCCAGTTTTACCGGATCGGCTTCCACATTGTAGCCGGGCGCCAGGTTAATAATTTCTACATCGGTGCTTGTATTTACGCGAATCTGAAACGCTGCTGTAACGGGATTCTCCACCCCGTTTACATCCCTGAGGGAATGGATCTGGTAGGTGGTGCTCTGAACAGGGCTTACAGGGATCTGGTATTCTTCAGAAACAATGTTTGTATAGGAGCGTGAACTGCTTCCATTACTGAGTTCAAAACTCCAGGGGGATCTTCCTGTCAACAAGACCGTCAGTGTAGCATCGTCTCCTTCACAGATCTCAGGAGGTCCCACCAGTACGGCTTTCGGAAGGGTTGTGTAGATTTCAAGCATGTTTGGCTCAATGGTGAAATAGGCAGCTCCCACATTGCCGACTTCATCTGTCATTGATATGCTTGCCTGCAACATTCCCACAGCGACATTTGCATCTTCAATGCCCACCACGTAGCTTAGCTGGTAAAGGCCATCCTGGAGTTCGCTATAGCTTACTCGCGGGGAACTTAAAGAGACTCCGTTAATCCTCGATGCTTCTCCGAAGGTGTAGCCCCTTCCATCGGCAGTCACAGTTAGGATGAGCGTATCTCCCGGACCGTCCACTTCATCCGGCACTTCCAGGCGCAGGACCACAGGGGCATGGGCATCAATCAGGAGGCTCGAGGCATTGGTCACAGTCGAATGGGGTAATCCCCTGTTACCCGAGGGTTTAACAAGGATGATGGAAACCAGGAAGTCTGCCGCTTCCGGACCCACATCGGTATCACCCTCGAGGACCGTATAGCTGAGTACATAGGTTCCGCTTCCCGATTCAGAAAAGCTTATATTAGGTTCCGAAGCAGCGATTCCGTTGATGGTAGAGAGGGGATCTATGCTGTAGCCTGCTCCATCTGTTTCAAGGACCAGGTTCACTATATCTCCAATCTTCTTTATTCCACCTTCCACCAGCATGGAACTGATAAGGGGTAGTGCAGCATCGAGCGGATCATTGTCCTGTATGATTGGCAGGTTATAAACAGCGCTCTGATCCACTCCATTTGAAATGACAAGCCCAGAAACCGGGATGTCCTCCATGGCTGTATAGCTGTTTCCATCTTGAGTGATAAGGAATTCTGCACTATAGCTCGTAGCCGAAATCCGGCTGAAATTTTCAAGGGGATAGCCACCCACCGAACCTGAAATAAAAGAGAAGGAATTTCCCTGGTCATCCTCTACGGTCATGGTGACAGTAACCACATCTCCAATCTTCATGGATTCATTGGGAATGCTCACATTCAATACTTGAAATATGGCAATAAACGAGGCCTGGATGCTGTGATCGGCTTTCACATTATCAAAGGTATATGAGACCAGCGGTCCCTGGCTTTTCCCGTCCACCAGCACATCTTCAATCTCAAAGCCCTTGTTCGGGGTAATCCGGAATTCCTGTGAACTTCCATGTTCGACAAGGATCGGCTTGGAAGGTTCAATGCTGCCTCCTGCTCCTGCCATGGGAGTGATGGTATAGGTGCGGACCGCAAAAACGGCTTCAATGGTGTGATTCTCATTTACATCTTTGAATTCGTATTTTTCGACAGCACCCACACTTTCCCCGTCCACCAGTACATCACTTACGACAAATCCCGGGTCTGCAATGATTTCAAACTTCTCATCATCTCCACTTTTGACAATTATCCAGCCGGAGGGATCAATTTCCCCTCCTTTACCTGCGCTTGCAGAAATGACGTAGTACCTGGCAAGATATTCTTCAGGGAAATCACCGGCACTGACCGGCGAAAACCGGGACAGTATCAGTATGGCTAATAATATGATTCTATGTATTTTCAAGCGAGAAGATTTAATTCAGCTAGCTTATGAAGCTAACATATTGAGTCTTACGAAAAAAGCAGGATTTTGTTTCCTTTTTCATGCTGGGGAACAATCTCCGCAATCTTCGGAATATTTTGTTACTTGTAACAATAATCTAAAACCTTTGTTCCCGATGAAAAGAAACATACTGCTTTTACCCCTCGGCATTGTTATGATGCTGATGATGGCATGTAATACAGCTCCGAAGGAGGAATCTGCTACTAATGAGCAAATTGATAAGGATGAACGAATGGAATGGTGGCGCGAGGCAAAATTCGGACTCTTCATCCACTGGGGGGTTTATGCCGTACCTGCCGGCCAATATGAGGGGAATACCGGGTATGGCGAGTGGATTATGCACCAGGCACGGATACCCAGTGCAGAATACAAGAAATTTGCCAGCCAGTTCAATCCTGTGAAATACGACCCTGCAGCCTGGGTAAATATTGCGAAGGAGGCGGGAATGAAATACATCGTGATTACTTCTAAGCACCATGATGGTTTTGCGCTTTATCCTTCGGCTGTGACAGATTGGGATGTGGCGGATGCAACACCCTATGGGGAAGATTTACTTGGCCCCCTGGTGGAGGAGGCCCATAAGGCAGGCCTGAAGATGGGATTCTACTATTCCCAGGCCCAGGACTGGAATCATCCGGGAGGGGCAAAAGCACGCTTTGAGGAGGGAGATGGCTGGGATGAGGCCCATAAGGGGGATTTTGATGTCTACCTCGAGTCTGTTGCCCTTCCACAGGCAAAAGAGATTTTGAGCCAGTATCCTCTTGATATCCTCTGGTGGGATACGCCAACCTGGATGAACGAGCAGCGCACGAGGCCTTTTGTGGAGGCACTAAAAGTGAGGCCATGGATCATTACCAATAACAGGCTGGGTATCGATGGAGATACCAAAACTCCGGAGCAATTTGTGCCGGTTACAGGTCATGAAGGGGATTGGGAAACCTGTATGACCATGAACAGGCACTGGGGTTATAATGCCTGGGATAATGACTGGAAATCGTCCGAGGAGCTGATACGGAAGCTTATTGAGATCTGTTCCAAGGGAGGTAACTTCTTACTGAATGTGGGCCCGACAGCCGAGGGAGAATTCCCACAGGCCTGTATTGAGCGGCTGCAGGATATGGGAGCCTGGCTGCAGGTGAATGGTGAGGCCATATACGGCACCACCGCCGGACCCTTTACCTACCTGTCCTGGGGAGCGGCTACCAGAAAGGGAGACCTGCTTTACCTTTTTGTGACAGAGTGGCCCGAAGACGGCTTACTGAGCGTTCCCCTCACAAGCAAGGTGGAAGGTGCTTCCCTGCTTGTGGACCCTGATGTTTCATTGGAAATTCACCCTGGTACAGAAAGAGTGATTATTGATCTGCCTGCCGATAAACCCGACCCGATAGCATCGGTGCTTGTATTAAAACTTGCCGAAGAGCCCAAGGCCGTTGCCATTGCTTCCCTTGGGAAAAGTATCCGGGCTTCCAGCGAACATCCCGACCACCCGGCTCTTTATGCAAAGGACGGCTCGGGGCATGAGGTCTGGGAAGCGGCCGACAGTCTCGAAAATTACCTGGAGTTTGACCTGGAAGGCCCCACGCTTATTCATGCTGTGGGGATAGATGAACCCGACCGCTGGCCACGTTATAAGCAGCGTATTCGCCTGGAAGTGGAAAGCGAAAATGGATGGGGGCCTGTATTTTCGACACAGACAGTGGGACACGGGCTGGTCAGGAAATTTGAGCCTGTCACCACCAGCAGGGTAAGGCTCTACGTACAGCGAAATGAGGGTCCTCCTGCCATAGCCGAATGGCAACTTTATGCTCCGGAATAATGCTATTTTTGTATAATCATAAAAATATGTAGCCATGTTTCTTAAAAATGCGTTTTCTGTACTGACCCTTTTGCTGTTAATCACAGCCTTGAATGCCCAGGATCACGCTTCAAAACTGAGGATTGTTGATCTGGAGAATGTTGCCACTGTAATTGATAAAGCCACTACCTCCTCTTCTGAAGGACAGGACGACTTCCCGGTTTACCAGCAGGGAGAGAAACAAATAATGAAGTTTGCGGATCTTTATATGATCCTGGTGCGCCATGATCTGAGTGCAAGTGATCCCAATATTTATATATGCGTTGAACTGATTGACAGGAATGACAACTCGTCCGTCTATGAGATGGCAAAATATATGAGAATCTCCGGAGCCACTGAATCGGGTCCCTTCAGTATCAAGGTGAAGGACATTAACAGCATGCAGATTTTAAGAAAGGGCTATTAAAGCCCTTTAACGGCAGCGCCTCAGGATACAAGTAAATTACAGCCGCGGATATCGGACTGATCGAAGCGGCCAAGCACCTCGAAGCTGCCGTCTTCCGACTTCCGGCCCAAATCGCCGGTTGAAATAAAGGAGCAGCTGTTCATATTGGCAAGGTCAATGATGTTGATTCCCCCCGACTGATCTATTCCCAATAGGGAGAGCGGATCGTTGGGATCCCTGATCACGACATCCATCCAGGGAGGGCATTTGAAGATCCCTTTTTCCTTAGCGTAAGCCTGGGAGAGCAGCTCTGTCATCCCGTATTCCGAGTGGATGGCCTTTGTGCCAAAAGCATTGCAGAGAGTTTCATGAAGTTCATCCCGAACCATTTCTCTTCTCCGGCCTTTCATTCCGCCTGTCTCCATTACAGTTATATGCTCTTTCAAATCCATGGGATGCTTTTCAGCAAGGTCCAGGAGGGCGAAACTCACCCCCAGCAGCAGGGTTGGAAAGCCATCATCATTTCGTTTTTCAAGGATGGAAGAAAGTTCCTCCAGGTTATCCAGGTAGAATCCGCTGTCGGGATGCTCCGAGCGATTGCAAAGATGGTCCATCATATACACCAGGGAGGATCCTTCCCTTTCCAGGTAGGAGGGCAGCAGGGCCAGGATGCACAGCTTCTTTGGATCCCCGTAAAAACCCCGGAATCCTTTCAGAAAGCTTTGTCGGTATAGCGAGATATCGGCCACATGGTGAAGGGAAGGGCTGTTCATTGTGGTTCCGCTGCTTTCAAAGACGATGTCCGCTTCAAGATCTTCTGCGATAATCCGGTGCGTTTTAAAAAACTCTACGGGCAGAAAGGGGATCTGTTCCAGCTCTTTCACCTGATGCGGATCAACTTTCAGGGCTGCCAGGTACTCGCGGTATACAGGCACTCCGGAGGCCTGGAACAGAAAAACCTCCAGGGCTGCTGCCCTGAAGGTTAATCGTTCACTTATCTTAAATATGTCCTTTATAAATGCCTGGTCCATTTCTTCAACTTTCATTACAGGCATCCGCGATAATTTTCCGGAATGCTTTTGAGGTGCGAAAAAGTATTCCCGGAAAAACTTACCCCCGGATGGCCTTAATTCCCGGCAGGGTTTTGCCTTCGATGTACTCCAGCATGGCACCGCCACCGGTGGAGACATAGCTTACCTTGTCGGCCAGTCCAAATTTATTGACAGCTGCCACGGAGTCACCTCCGCCCACCAGGCTGAAACAGCCATTCGCAGTGGATTCGGCAATGGCCTTGGCGATGCTTACGGTTCCTTTCTGGAAGTTGGGCATCTCAAATACACCCATGGGTCCGTTCCAGAGCAGCGTTTTTGAGTTCATGATCACTTCGCTCAGCAAGTCAATCGATTTTGCGCCAATGTCCAGGCCCATATATCCCTCCTTGCCATCATCAATGTCTGAAAGCTCAGTATTTGCATCGTTGTCAAACTTATCGGCCAGCACCTGGTCCACGGGAAGGATGAGCTTCACTCCTTTGGCTTCGGCTTTCTTTACCAGTTCGGTAGCTACATCCAGCTTGTCCTCTTCACATAGTGAATTCCCAATTTCGCCACCGCGAGCCTTGATAAAGGTGTAGGTCATTCCACCCCCGATAATCAGGTTGTCAACCTTATCCAGCAGGTTTTCAATCACCTGAATCTTATCCGAAACCTTGGCGCCTCCCATTATGGCTGTCATGGGCTTTTCTGAGTTATGTAAGACCTTATCCATGGCCTCAATCTCTTTGTTAATCAGGTAACCGAACATTTTTGCATCTTCAGCGAAGAAATCGGCAATCACTGCAGTGGATGCGTGTGCGCGGTGAGCTGTTCCAAAAGCATCATTTATATATACGTCGGCATAGGAGGAAAGCTTTTGGGCGAAGACTTTGGTAGCAGCCTTTTCGTCGTCGGTTTTCACCTTATTCTCGGCCGAATAAAACCTCAGGTTTTCCAGCAGCAGTACCTCACCCGGCTTCAGAGCTGCAGATTTGTTAACAGCTTCTTCACCTACACAGTCATTGGCAAACTGAATTTCAGTTCCAAGAAGCCCCTTGAGTGCGGGGATCACATGCTTGAGAGAAAATTTCTCCTCCGGTCCCGATTTAGGACGTCCCAGGTGCGACATCAGGATCACTGATCCACCGTCGGCAAGCACTTTTTTTATGGAGGGAAGCGCTCCCCGGATTCTGGTGTCGTCGCTTACTTCATACTGTGCGCTGAGGGGTACGTTAAAGTCAACCCTGATAATTGCTTTTTTTCCTGCAAAATTATAGTTGTCAATAAGTTGCATATCAAATAAATTTAAGTGAAGTTTCTATATCTATGTTAGGAATCCCAAAGGTAAAAAAGAAAATCCTTTTAGCTACATTTACACTTTCAAAAGAATCATGTTATTCAGGGATATCATAGGGCAGCAGGAAGTCAAGTCGAGACTCAGGAATATGGTGGCCGAGGATCGCGTTCCCCATGCCCTCATGCTCTTTGGTCCCCCGGGAACCGGTAAGCGAAGCCTGGCGGTTGCCATGGCCCAGTACCTTGCCTGTTCCGACAGGAAGGAACATGATTCCTGTGGCGTATGTCCATCCTGCGCGAAGTTTAGTAAACTGGTGCATCCCGACTTCCACATGGTGGTTCCGGTGCTGACAACGCCCAAAGTAAGCAAGAACCCCATCACCGATAATTACATTGAAGAGTGGAGGGAGACCTTCCTGAAGAATCCCTATCTTTCAGAAAATCAATGGTATGAATCGGTGGGTGCCGAGAATAAACAGGGGATCATCAATGTCTATGAGAGTGAAGCTATTATAAAAAAGCTGGGGTTTAAACCCTATGAATCTGAATACAGACTGATGATGATCTGGCTTCCAGAGAGAATGAATGCTCCCACAGCCAATAAATTACTGAAGCTCCTTGAGGAGCCGCCTGAAAAGACTGTAATTTTCATGGTGTCGGAAAGTACCGAACGCATACTTCCCACCATCCTGAGCCGCACGCAGTTGTTGCATGTTCCACCCATTGAAGAGAATTTGTTGCGTGAAGGCCTGATGAACGTGCAGGGGGGCGATCCCGACATGCTGGAGGATGCAGTTCGAAGAGCCAACGGCAACTTCAACCTTGCCCTTATCACCCTGCGTAAAGATGAGCAGGAGCTTCACTATTTTGAACTGTTTACAAGCCTGATGCGCCTGGCCTACTCCAGGAGTATCATAGAAATCAACACCTGGGTGGAGGGAGTTGCCGGGTTGGGCCGGGAACGTCAGAAACAGTTACTGGATTATTCCCTGAGGCTTTTGAGAGAGAATTTCATGCTGCACATGAACCAGCCAGCCCTGAATTTCATGTCAAGGAAGGAGGCAGGTTTTTCAGGAAAGTTCAGTCCGTTCATCCATGCAGGCAATGTTCACGAACTGGCGGAAGCCTTTTCCCTGGCGGGTAATCATATTGAAGCCAACGGGAATCCGCGCATCATTTTCATGGACCTCTCCATCAAGGTGATCAGGCTGTTAATGCAGAAAGCTGAAGCGCCTGCCTAGCGTAGTTTTGTTTTAGAATTCCGAATCCCTATTTTTGCATCATGGAAAGCCTGAAGGCAAGAGGATGTTGTACCGAGAAAGAATTAGACATATCCGGTGAAAATGCGGACCGTATCGATCTGTATTTTAGTACCTGTGGCAAACTTGATTCATACGACTGGTTAAGAGAAGTATCGGAGAAGGATATCCCCGAGGTGGTGGAAATCAGGTTTAAAAATACCCGGAAAGGATTTTATCGAAATGTAAATGATCTTCGCCTGAGGCGGGGAGATATTGTGGCCGTGGAGGCCTCTCCGGGGCACGACATTGGGATTATTACACTGACCGGCGATATTGTGGAGAAGCAGCAGACAAAAAACAGGCATAATCCACATGAAGAGTTGAAAAAGGTCTACCGGAAAGCCAAGGAAGCTGATATTGACAAGTGGAAGGAAGCCATTTTGAATGAAAAGGAGACCATGCTTCGCAGCCGGCAGATCGCCAATGACCTGGGACTGAACATGAAGATCGGGGATGTGGAATACCAGGGCGATAACACCAAGGCTATTTTCTACTACATCGCCGATGAACGTGTCGATTTCAGGCAATTAATCAAGGTCCTTGCAGAATCATTCAGGATTCGCATTGAGATGAGACAGATCGGAGCCAGGCAGGAGGCAGGTAAGATTGGTGGAATTGGAACCTGTGGAAGGGAGTTGTGCTGCTCTACTTTTATTACAAATTTCGTGTCGGTAAGTACCCATTCTGCCCGGGTACAGGAGGTGGCCCTGAATCCCCAGAAGCTGGCCGGACAATGTGGGAAACTGAAGTGCTGCCTGAATTATGAGATGGCTGGCTATGAAGATGCCCGGAAAAAATTCCCCAGATCAAATATTCCGCTGCGGACAGTGTCGGGTGATGCACATCTTTTGAAAACCGACGTCTACAGGGGGATCATGTGGTATGGCTATGAAGGGAGCGGCGGACAGGCACTGGTCCCGGTACCTGCCGAAAGGGTAAGCGAAATCATAGAGATGAACAAAAAGGGGAAGCTCCCCGATGAACTTGTTGAAATAAGTACAGAGAAAGAAAATAAGCCCCTGGGGTATACCGACGGGGCCGGGGTTGAGAGTCTGACCCGCTTTGAACAAAGCCGTCCAAAAAAGAAAAAGAAAAAGCGTCGGCCCCCCCGCAATCAACAAGGTAAATCATGAGTAACCGGCGAGTCATTGGGCTGTTTTTTTTCCTGATCCTGCTTATTGCCTGCGATTCGGAGATGGTTTATGACCACTACATTAGTTCCGATAATGGGATGTGGAAATGGAACGATGTGGCAGTCTTCGAGATGGACATCAGCGATACCACATCGCTGAACAATATTTACCTCCAGGTGCGACATTCCACTGATTATCCCATGAGTAATCTCTATATGTTTGTTAATGTGAAGGGTCCCGGCGGACAATTCAGAAGGGATACTGTAAACATGATCTTTGCCGGTCCCGATGGTAAGTGGAAGGGCAGCGGGTCGGGCCATCTGAGGGAACTACGGCTGCTCTACAGGAGCCAGGTTCGTTTCGCAGTGCCGGGGACATATAATTTTTCAATTGAGCAGGCCATGAGAAAAGCAGAACTGCCGGTGACTGATGTGGGGCTTAGGATAGAACGAAATATTCCGGAATAAATTGGGAAAGGATAAGCTTAAAAGATTCAATGAGCTGGAGAATATCGAAAGGGTTTTTCAGCCAGATTTTGATGAGGTATACGGGAAGGAGTATCCCCTGAAGGGAAAATGGAAGCAGGAGGTATTCGGAAATGAGAAACCACTGATTCTGGAACTGGGCTGCGGGGCAGGAGAGTATACCGTCGGGCTGGCCCGGCTTTATCCCCAAAAGAATTTCATGGGTCTGGATATCAAGGGAGCCAGGATCTGGAAGGGAGCGGTAATTGCGCAAGACGAGGGTCTGAAGAATGTGGCCTTCCTCCGCACGCGGATTGATTTCATTACCTCCTTTTTTGCAAAGGACGAGGTCGATGAACTTTGGATTACCTTTCCCGATCCCCAGGAGAGGAGGCGAAGACGTAAAAAGAGGCTCACAGGGGATATTTTTCTAAATTTCTACAGGCAGTTCTTAACTGATGGCGGGTTTGTTAATTTGAAGACCGATAACTTCGGACTCTACACCTACACACTGGAGCTGGCTAAATACAACGATCTGGAAATAGAGTGGTTTACCGATGATCTCTACCAGAGTGGACGCAGTGATGAAACCGTTTCCATTCAGACTTTCTATGAGGCCCGGTTCAGGGAGGAAGGAATGAAGATTAACTTCATCCGCTTTCGTTTGCCCTCGGAACAGGTGATCAGGGAGTTGCCCTATGATGTCGAATAAATTCAATAAAGAAGAAAAGTCGGGGACGGGTTTCTTTGAGCGAGTCTACCAGGTTGTCCTGCAGGTTCCACCCGGCAGGGTAACATCCTATGGCGCCATAGCTTCTTTCCTGGGGTCGCCTGGGGCAGCCAGGATGGTGGGATGGGCCATGAATCAGAGTCACACTTCTCCAAAGTATATCCCAGCCCACCGCGTAGTAAACCGCCTGGGCCTGCTCACCGGGAAACACCATTTCCAGGGAAAAAACCTGATGCAGGAACTCCTGGAAAACGAAGGGGTGAAAATTGTCAACAATCAGATCATAAACTTCAGTGAAATATTCTGGGATCCGGTCCGGGAACTGGGGTTATAGTAACTTAATCTAAATAATAATAGCTATCTTTGGGCCTGTTTTTTAAAGGCATATCATGGAGATAGAACAAGAAAAGTTACTAGAGGTTTTAGGGACCATAAGGCATCCTGAAACAAAAGAGACGATTGTGGATATGGGCATGGTCCGTGAGATTGTGTATCGCGAAGGCGAGCTCTGGATTGCTCTGCAGTTTAGCCGGGCCAACGATCCCTTCATTCAATCCATCAAAAAGGCCTGCATGAGGGCTGTTAATCAGGCATTTGGAGAAGACAGCCTGAAGCCTGGTCATATACAGGTAATGGTTCCTGAAGCTCCCCCGGTACCCGAGGTTTTACCCGGTGTTAAAAATATAATTGCGGTTGCCTCCGGTAAAGGAGGAGTGGGTAAATCAACCGTGGCAGTGAACCTGGCAGTGGCCCTTGCAAAACAGGGATCAAGGGTCGGGCTTATCGATGCAGATGTATACGGGCCGTCGGTACCCAAAATGTTTCATGTCGAGGAGCAGAAGCCCTCTGCTAAGACCGAAGATGGAACCGAATGGATCGTTCCTATTGAAAAATACGGAGTGAAGCTTTTGTCTGTCGGTCTCTTCATTAAGCCCGAAGACGCAGTGGTCTGGAGAGGCCCCATGGCTACCAGTGCATTAAAACAACTGATTTCCCAGGGCGACTGGGGAGAGCTGGATTACCTGCTGATCGACCTTCCTCCCGGAACCGGGGATGTGCATCTGACCATGGTGCAGGAAGTTCCCGTAACGGGAGTGCTTATTGTAAGTACACCCCAGGATGTGGCGCTTGCCGACGTTGTGAAGGGCATCAACATGTTTAAGGGAGACAAGATCAACGTACCTGTACTGGGAATTATCGAGAATATGTCATGGTTCACCCCCGAAGAGCTCCCCGATAATAAGTACTATATTTTTGGCAAGGAGGGTTGCAAAAAACTATCTGAGAAGATGGGCATTCCCTTGCTGGGTGAGATTCCCCTTGTTCAGGGCATCAGGGAATCAGGAGATTCCGGAGAGCCGGTTGCACTCCATGCTGATAGTCCCAGTGGAGCATCTTTCCATAAGCTGGCAGAGGCGGTAAAGCTTGCACTTGATGCCAGGAATAAGGGAATAGATCCCACGAAGAAGGTTGAGATAACCATAAAATAACAGGGCAGAAAAACCAAAGAGATGGAATCAATAAGAGAGAGGGTTGAGAAAGCACTGGAGAAAATCAGGCCTTACCTGGTAGCAGACGGTGGAGATATTGCCGTGGTTGAAATCACAGAGGATATGGTATTAAAGGTCGAATTGAAGGGTGCATGTTTTGGCTGTCCTTTCAGTCTTCAGACCCTGAAGGCGGGTGTGGAGATGGCTGTCAAAAATGAAGTACCGGAAATTAAAGAGGTGGTGGATATCCATATGATCTGAGTTTTTTGCGAGCTCTGTAAAATAAGTCACCTCAAAAACAGTTAATAACTTGTAAGCCCCGGGAGGAGTCTTACCAATGATTGTTTCTATTTAATGAGCGACGCAAAGAAACGGACCCTTGTGCCATTCAGGCGATACCTGGTGGGCATCACTGCCATTTATATACTGGCTGCTATGCCTTCGTGCAGTGTGCAGAAGAATACAAGCCTCAGCCGGAATTATCACAATCTTACTTCTCACTATAATACCTATTTCAACGGGAAAGAAGCCTATAAAAAGGGCATCGATAAGGCTGAGACCTCGGTGATGTATGATTTCACATCGATCCTCCCCATCTTTTTATACGAAGAGGAAGCACTTCATTCACAGATGGGATCCTCCATGAAAAGGGCCATCGATAAGGCCACCAAGGTGATCACCTTCCATTCGATTTCTGCCAAACCAAAAGTGAAGGAGGGGGATCAGTCAGCCAAGGATAAGGCCTTTTACGAAAGAAACGAATATAATAAATGGATAGATGATTGCTACATGCTCATGGGAAAGGCCTACATGTACCAGGGGGAGTTTTTTCTGGCTGCCGAAACCTTTAAGCATATACTGGTTACTTTTCCGGTCGACGATATACGTTTCCTGGCGATGACCTGGCTGGCGCGGTCTTATATTATGACCGGCGACACGAGGGAGGCCGATCGCCTGCTCATGGTTCTCTCGGAAGAAAGTAAATTTCCCGAGGAATATTTGGGTGAACTGCTGACCACCCGTTCGCAGTTTGACCTGGAAAAACAGTCCTATGCCAGTGCGGCAGAACACCTGGAGAATGCGCTGGACCAAAAAGGCCTGTCCAAGGATGAGAAAATCCGATATACCTTCATCCTGGCACAGTTATATGAAGAGCTTGGAGAAAAAAGCCTTGCCCAGGAGAAGTACCGGCAGGTGAACCGTTACAATCCTCCCTACGAAATGGCTTTTAACGCCAGGGTGAGTATGGCCGAGGTCTTTGAATTGGGCAGTGATAACAGCCAAGAATTAAAGAAACTGCTGAATAAAATGCTCCGGGACAGCAAAAACGCGGAATACAAGGATCAGATTTATTTTGCCCTTGGGAATATTGCTTTTGAGGAGGGAGAACGTGAACAGGCCATTGAGTATTACCGGCTTTCTGTCGCCACCAGTGTACAGAACCAGTATCAGAAGGGTTTTTCTGCCCTTACCCTGGCTAAGATCTATTATGAGGAACCCGATTATCTTTCTTCGGCAGCCTATTACGATTCGGCAGTTTCGTTCCTGAACAAGGAATATCCCGGATACAATGGTCTGATCACCCTTTCTGCAAGTCTGAGCGGTCTGGTATATAATTATAACACATACTCATTGGAGGATAGCCTGCAGGTCCTGGCCGGATTGCCTGAGGATCAGCGACTTGCAGTTATCGATGGAATTATTGAAGAGGTAAGACAGGCAGAGGAAGAGGCCCGGTTAGCAGAGCAGCAGGCCATGCAGGATATGGCTTTCAACCAGTCTATGATGTATGATAACCAGTCCAGTAGTCAGACCTCTCAGGCCGGGGGACAGTGGTATTTCTATAACCTGAACGCCAAAAGTTTTGGTTTGCCCGAATTCAGAATGAAGTGGGGCGAACGAAAGCTGGAGGACAATTGGCGACGGAAGAATAAGCAGACCCTGTCGTCTATGAATCCCGGACTATCAGTGGAGGGAGACAGTATAGAAGGTGGTAATGGTACTCCCATCTTCGATAATAAGTCTAGGGAATTCTACCTGGCAAGCATTCCCCTGAATGACTCCAGCATGGAGGTTTCAAATCGAAGGCTCGAAGAAGCCCTCTTCAGCATGGGTGTGATCTATAAGGAGAATCTGCTCGATTACCAGGAGGCAATCGATGCATTTGAGGAACTACTGGACCGTTTCCCCTTCCCCGAAGGAAAGTATAATGACAGGGCCCTGTATTACCTCTACGAACTTTATAATACGACTCAAAAAGAAGCGCTTTCCCAGAAGCAAAAGGCGCAGCTTATTTCACAGTACCCCAATTCACATTATACGATGTTATTGACCAATCCCAATTACATTAAGGAACTGGAGGAGGAGGAGATGAAGGTGGTTCGTCTCTACGAGGGCATTTTTTCGAAGTATAAATCTGAAGACTATGAGGGAGTAATTGCTGATGTAGACCATGCCATGATTCAGTATCCGGACGATCCCCTGGTGGCCAAGTTCATGTATATAAAGGCCCTTTCGCTGGGAGCGCTGATTGGCAAGGAGGAAATGAAAACAGAGTTTGACTCCCTGATTTCTAAGCACCCGGGCACCGAAGAGAGCCTGCAGGCCCAGGAGATCATCGATTACATGTATGTGGCCTTTCCTGTTATCAAAGAGGCCGACGAGGCCAGGGTGGCCGAGGAGATTTATTCCATCTACGATCCAGGCCAGGAGCATTACTTCCTGCTGGCGCTGCAGACGGGCGAAAATGTCAACCAGGTCAGCTTCGACCTCCTGAACTATAACCTTGACAACTTCAATGCCTATAATCTGGAAATTGAAAGACTGGAGCTAAAGGATGGATATCATATGATTGTGGTACAGGCATTCACCAACGCAGAAGGGGCAAGCCGCTACCTGGAGCTAATCCGGGAAAACCGATCTCAGATCCTTGCAGGAGTTTCGGACTCCAACTTCCGAATGATGATTATTTCCAGTGACAACTATGCCACGCTTTCAGGGGAGAAAGTTCAGAATCCCTATTACCTTTTCTATCTGAAGCACTACTTAAACCAGGAATAATGACAAGGCAAATTCACATATTATGGACAGATGATGAAATAGATCTTCTGAGGCCTTATATTCTTTTCCTGGAGGAAAAGGATTACAAGGTTACCACCGCCAGTAACGGCACCGATGCTGTGATACTGGTGGAGAAGCACGATTTTGACCTGATTTTCCTGGACGAGAATATGCCCGGGATTACAGGCCTTGAGACCCTTGAAAAGATAAAAGCCATTAAACCCTCCATTCCGGTGGTGATGATCACCAAGAGTGAGGAGGAGGATATCATGGATGAAGCACTGGGTGGTAAGATTTCCGATTATCTTATAAAACCGGTAAATCCCAAGCAGATTTTACTCACCATAAAGAAAAATATCGATAGCAAAAGGCTGGTTACCGAGAAAACCACTTCGGGCTATCAGTCTCAATTTGGTCAGATCGGGATGCAGATCAATGCTGCCCGGAGTTTTGCTGACTGGGTTGAGGTATACAGGCGACTGGTATACTGGGAGATGGAATTTGAATCCAGCAGTGCCGAAGGGATGGAAGAGGTGCTCAGGATGCAAAAAACTGAAGCCAATCATGAGTTCTCCCGCTTTGTCCGATCCCATTACCAGGACTGGTTCCGGGGCGATTCAGCCGAAACACCCATGCTTTCACACCATGTTTTCAGGGAGAAGGTATTTCCCCTCTTAAAGGAAAACCGGGTGATGGTGATACTGATTGACAATCTTCGTCTCGACCAGTGGAAGATCATTGAAAAGGAAATTGTGGGTCTTTTTCGCTGCGAAGAAGAAAGCGTGTTTTCATCCATCTTACCCACCGCCACCCAGTATGCCCGCAATGCCATGTTTTCAGGCATGATGCCAGGTGAGATCCAGGAACGGTATCCGAATCTGTGGGTGGATGAGCAAGAGGAAGGTGCAAAAAATGCCCACGAAGAGGAGCTGTGCCGCCTCCAGTTGAAGAATCTGGGGATCGACAGCTCATTTAATTATGAAAAAATCCTGAATCAGCGTTCAGGTAAAAAACTGTTGGAGAGTTACAAGGATCTTCTGAATTTCGATTTGAATATCCTGGTCTACAATTTCGTGGACATGTTGTCCCATGCGCGCACAGAGATGGATATGATCCGTGAGCTTGCTTTTGACGAGGCATCCTACCGCTCACTGGTGCATAGCTGGTTTCAGCATTCCTACCTGTTTGACCTTCTGAAGCAACTCTCCCAGCATGATTTGAAACTGGTGATTACCACCGATCATGGGGCTGTAAGGGTAAGCAACCCGGTGAAAGTAATAGGCGACAGGCAAACCTCGGTGAACCTGAGGTATAAGCAGGGTAAAAACCTGAATTTCAATAAGAAGGATGTGTTTGAAATTGCCAGGCCCGGTGAAGTGGGTCTCACAAAGGCCAATGTAAGCAGCAGCTATATTTTTGCCAGCGATGCCGATTTCATGGTATATCCAAATAATTACAATCATTTCGTCAATCATTTTAAAAACACCTTTCAACACGGAGGAATTTCCATGGAGGAAATGATGATTCCTGTTTCTATACTTTCACCAGTCCGCTAATGGAAAAGAGAATAAGCATAGCTACACTTGAAGGACTCTCTGAAGCTGCAGAGCTTTTTCTGGAGTCGGTGGGTGATATTCCCCTGATTGCTTTCTCAGGTGAAATGGGTGCTGGAAAAACCACATTTATCCAGGCACTGTGCAGGGCCATGGGCATACGCCAGGAGGTGAACAGTCCCACCTTTTCGCTTGTAAATGAATACTTCACCGAAAACGGCGATTCGGTGTTTCATTTCGATCTCTACAGGATTGAAGATCCCGACGAACTTTTCGATCTTGGCTATGAAGAATACTTTTATTCGGGACAGAGATGCTTCATCGAATGGCCCGAAAAGGCGAGTCACCTGATTCCCGATGAGGCCCTCATGGTACGAATCGAAGTTGAGGAAAGTGGCGTGCGCCAACTCAGTTTTGAACTGCCCGCGGATTAAAATAGGTTTTGGACCCAAT
>CAZRPW010000083.1:0-19674 GCA_964601975.1 uncultured Bacteroides sp. | reverse complement strand
ATAAGTCTGTAAAGTCTGTAAAGTCTGTAAAGTCTGTAAAGTCCGTAAAGTCTGTCAAGTCTGTCAAGTCTGTAAAGTCTGTAAAGTCTGTAAAGTCGAAAGATATATGATAAAATTTCAGAAAAGCTTAAACAGGGTGCTGGAGGTATTCCTGGTGATCCTGATGTCGATACTGGTGGTAGATGTGCTCTGGCAGGTTTTTAGTCGCTATCTCCTGTCGGCTCCCAGCTCATTTACCGATGAACTGGCAGGCTTCCTGCTCATATGGGTTGGAGTGCTTGGTGCTGCCTATGTGAGTGGAAAAAAAGAGCATTTGGCCATTGATATCCTGGTTCAGAAATCCCCTCCTGCCAGAAAGAGAATGTTACAATATCTGATCCACAGCCTGGTGTTCCTGTTCGCACTTTCTGTAATGGTGATTGGTGGAGTCATACTTATGTATACACGTTTTGCCCTGGATGTTAAATCAGCAGCACTGCAGCTTAACCTGGGCTATATCTACATTGTGCTCCCCATCAGCGGGCTCATTATCATGTTCTATGAGCTGCTTCATATTCTTGAATTAAAAAATTCCAAATAGCATGGAAGTTCTCGTCCTCGTCCTCAGTTTTGTCATCCTGCTGGTAATCGGCGTTCCCATTGCATTCAGCATCGGTATTGCAGGCATCCTCACCATGTTAATGTCCATCGACACACTGCCTGCATTAACCACCTTTGCACAAAGAATGGCCACCGGCCTGGACAGCTTTGCCCTGCTTGCCATCCCCTTCTTTGTCCTGGCAGGCGTTATTATGAACAAGGGTGGCATCGCCCTCCGACTTATAAATTTCGCACGTGTACTGGTTGGTAAGTTTCCGGCCGGACTGGCATTTGTGAATGTAATCGCCAATATGCTTTTCGGAGCGATCTCCGGATCTGCAGCTGCTGCAACCTCAGCTATTGGAAGCATCATGGGACCGGAAATGAAGAAGGAAGGCTATGATGAGAGCTTCAGTGCTGCTGTAAATATTACATCGGCCACCACAGGTCTTTCTATACCTCCCAGCAACATCCTTATAATATACTCCCTGGCCAGCGGTGGTGCATCCATTACCGCGCTTTTCCTGGCAGGATACATACCCGGCATTATGACAGGTGTGGGAATTATGCTTGTTGCCATGTCCATGATGATCCTTAAAAACAAAGGCATGTCCGGAATGGTAAAGACCCTGGGAATCATTATGCTGATATCGGCCGTCCTGGTAGGTGCCGGAATCGGACTGAAGGCAATCCATGACAATGCCTCCTCCGGCATCTTCCATGGAGTTCTCTATGGCTTATTGGCCCTCTTCCTTGCTTTCTCAGTCTATAAGTCAGCCACCAACTGGACCTTTTTTAAATTTGCCTTCCGGAAATTTATCGATGCAGTACCCTCACTCATGATGCTTGTAATCGTGATCGGCGGTATCGTTGCGGGCTACTTCACAGCCACCGAGGCCTCTGCTGTTGCTGTACTTTATGCGCTGATCCTTGCCCTTATATACAAGGAAATGACGGTAAAAGACCTTCCCGACATCATCCTGAAATCGATCCGGACCACCTGCATTGTGCTGCTGCTGGTAGCAACCAGTATCGGCATGTCGTGGATCATGTCATTTGAAAACATCCCCCAGAATGTGAGTGCGGGACTCCTGAACCTGAGTGACAATCCCTTTGTGATTCTCCTCATCATCAATTTCATCCTGCTATTTGTAGGAATCTTCATGGACATGACCCCTGCGGTGCTGATTTTCACCCCGATCTTTCTTCCCATTGTTACCTCACAGCTTGGAATGGACCCCATCCACTTTGGAATTATAATGGTCCTGAACCTTTCCGTTGGTTTGTGTACACCACCGGTGGGATCGGTGCTCTTCATCGGCTGCAGCGTTGCGAATCTTAAAATAGAACAGGTTATAAAACCACTGATTCCAATGTTCATCGTGATGTTTATTGTACTAATGCTGGTTACCTATATCCCGGAAATCAGTCTCTGGCTACCACAGTTGTTGATGAAATAAACTTCCATGCCGACTTGAAGAAGGAATTAATTCATATTTTAGGTATTGTTTTGAACCTAAATGAAAGCAAATGCACCCCTGCATAATCATGCTGGCGCAGCCAGTTGACCCGATAATTCCATGGCTAGTTGCGGGATTTTCCCTGGCCGGATTCGCAGTCATGATATTTCTTCATATCAGGAGAGGTAAAAAACAGTATGTCGCCCAAAAAGAAAAACTCCCCTCCGGTCTTGATAAAGCAGATCTGCTTTATGCCCTCATTGATAATATGCCGGACTGGATCTATATAAAGGACCAAAAGAGCCGCTTTATTGTTGCCAATAAACATATGGCCTCTTACCACGGGATCGGTAATCCCGGGGACATGAAAGGGAAAACCGACTTTGATTATTATCCTGAAGAATTAGCCTGCATTTTTTTTGAGGACGAGAAACAGATCATGCGCACTGGAAAGCCATTAATCAACCACGAGGAAAAACTCCTATTCCCCAATGGAGATGAGGTAATGCTCTCCACCACTAAGATTCCTGTATATAACAAAGCTGGAAAAACAGTTGGAATTGTGGGTATAGGACGGAACATCACAAGACAAAAAGAAGATCAACAGCGTCTTAAAGAGCTTTCGCTGGTTGCCAGTGGCACCGAAAATGTGGTAATCATCATGGACCGTGAGGGCAACTTCAAGTGGGCCAATAAGGGTTTTGAAACCAGGTACGGATCTACCCTGGAAGAGTATACCCGGAAAAAGGGAGGGAACCTCAGGCTTAACTCAAGTAAAGAGCAGATTGATGAAATCCTTGATGAGGTACTTGAAAGCGGCAAAGCCTACACCTATACTTCCAGGTCACTTGATCAAAAAGGGGATGACGCCTGGTATCAAACCAACATCACTCCCATTCTCAATGAAACGGGCGAAATTAGTTCACTCTTCCTGATTGATTCAGATATTACGCTTATAAAGAAAGCGGATTTACAGATTAAACAGCAGAAATACGAGCTGGAGTCACAACGTGACCAGCTGAAAAATCTGAATAACAGCAAAGACCGGCTCTTCTCAATCATTGCGCATGATCTGAAGAATCCCTTCCAATCCATTATCGGTTTTTCCGAACTACTGAGGGAAGATTTCAGAGCAATGGAAATGAAACAGATTGAGGAATATCTGGAATGCATTCACGATTCCTCTACAACAGCCTATGACCTGCTTTACAACCTCCTTGAATGGGCGCGTTCACAAACTCGTTCCGTTCAGATCAACCCTGTCCATATAGGGCTTCGTGATCTGGCTTCCGAAGTTCTGGAGCTTTATTCTGCACAGGCAACAAACAAGGAAATTCAATTTCGAAACCGCCTTGATAAGGATTTAAGGGTGCTTGCCGATTACCACATGCTCAACACAATCCTCAGGAATCTGATAGCCAATGCACTGAAATATACTGCGCAGGGCGGGGTAATCACCATAAGCGGGGCGGCAAATGGTGGCATGGTGGACATCAATGTAACGGATACCGGAGTGGGTATGGAGGAAGAAAAAGTCAAGACCCTCTTTTCCCTTGAGAAAGGGAAAAGTACTCCAGGCACCTCGGGCGAACTTGGCACAGGTCTCGGCCTGCTTGTTTCCTATGAATTCCTCCAATTGAACAAAGGCCATTTCCAGGTTAAAAGCAAGCTTGGCGAGGGTTCAACCTTCACAATTTCCTTACCTCGGGAAAAAGAGTAAGCGTATTTCTGACGTTAACCTTGGTTTTAATCATATTGTTTCCTACTTTAGCCGCATGGAAATTGTGACCAGAACGATCAATCCTCACATCTCGGTAGACTGCGTAATATTTGGATTCAGCTCGAGCCAGCTCAAGGTACTTCTGATTCAACGGGACTACACGGACGAAAATGGAATTCCGGCTCAGGATATGAAACTACCTGGCGACTTCATCACTACACGGGAGGATCTTGATCTTGCTGCAGAACGGACCCTGAAAGAATTAACCGGTCTTCAGGATATATTCCTCAAACCCTTTGCTGTATTAGGGAAACCCGACAGAATCTATAAAAAAGAAGATCTGAAATGGTTCAAAGAAACTACCGGAACGGATATCCAAAGGGTTGTAACCACAGCTTATTTTGCCTTGATAAATATTTCAGAGAGCGACAAAGATTACGCCATTAAAAACAATGCATCCTGGATTGATGTACACCAGGTTCCAAAACTTGCATTTGATCACCAGGAAATAGTGGACAAGGGCCTTGCTCATCTCCAGAATGCCCTGAGAAATGAGCCCATTGGGTTTGAACTCTTGCCCGAAAAATTCACCATCCGGAAACTGCAGACCCTCTATGAAGTGATTCTCAACTGTGAACTTGATAACCGCAACTTCCGGAAAAAAATCCTGAAAGCAAAGCACCTGATCCAACTTGATGAAAAGCAGGCCGGGGTTGCCCATAAGCCTGCATACTACTACCGTTTCGACAAAACCATATACGATAACAACAAGCAAAACTATCTCGGCTTCAACTTCTAACTACTAACTTCTAACTTTTAACTACTAACTACTAACTACTAACTACTAACTAACCCTACTAATTTACCCATTTACCCATTTACCCATTTACCCATTTACCTATTTACCTATTTACCCATTTACCCATTTACCCATTTACTATTTACCAATTACTAATTGCCATTTACCATGTACCTACTAGGATATGACCTCGGAAGTTCTTCAGTCAAAGCCAGCCTGATTAATGCTGAATCGGGCCGCTGCATTGCCTCTGCATTCTACCCGAAACAAGAAATGAAGATTTCGGCCCCCAGGGCAGACTGGGCCGAGCAGGACCCGGAACAGTGGTGGGCCAACCTGATTCTGGCCACCAATGATGTTATGCAGAGTGCCGAAATTGACTCATCCACAATAGGAGCGATAGGCGTTGCATACCAGATGCACGGACTGGTCCTGGTGGATAAGAACCATGAAGTACTGAGATCCTCCATCATCTGGTGCGACTCCAGGGCTGTTTCTTTGGGCGAGAAAGCAATGAAAGCAATCGGAAATGAGCACTGTCTTTCCCACCTGTTAAATTCACCTGGCAACTTCACTGCATCTAAACTCAGCTGGGTGATTGAGAATGAACCTGAGATCTATGAAAAAGCCTACAAATTCATGCTTCCGGGAGACTACATTGCCATGAAACTGACCGGCGAAATCAACACCACCATCTCGGGTCTGTCGGAAGGAATCATGTGGGATTTCCAGCAGAACTCCATTGCCAGCTTCCTTTTAGAGCACTACGGAATTCATGAGCACCTGATTCCTGATATTGTCCCCACATTTTCAGAGCAGGGACGCCTATCTTCAGCGGCAGCAGAAGAACTGGGATTGGTTCCAGGCATTCAGATTGCTTATCGCGCAGGAGACCAGCCCAACAACGCATTTTCCCTGAATGTATTAAACCCCGGAGAAATTGCTGCCACAGCAGGCACGTCGGGGGTGGTTTACGGGGTAAGTGACGAGATTAAATATGATCCACTGAGCAGGGTAAATACCTTTGCCCACGTAAATCACAGTCCGGAGCTTAACCGTCTTGGTGTTTTACTCTGTATCAATGGCACTGGCATCCAATACTCCTGGTTGAAACAAAACATGGCTCAGCGGGAGAAAAACTATCCCGGTCTGAATGACCTGGGCATGACCGCTCCAATCGGCTCGGACGGACTCCTGATGCTTCCCTTTGGAAACGGTGCTGAAAGAATGCTTGGAAACCGGAATGTGGGAGCCACCGTAAAAAACATTAATTTCAATATCCACAACGAGGCCCACCTGGTGAGAGCCGCCCAGGAAGGAGTGGCTTTCTCCATGCAGTATGGGATGGAGATCATGCGGGAAATCGGGATCCACCCCACAGTGATAAGGGCTGGACTGGCTAACATGTTCCTGAGTCCCATCTTCAGGGAAACCCTCGCAGAAATATCAGGAGCTACCATCGAATTATACGACACCGATGGTTCTGTGGGAGCAGCCAACGGGGCAGGAATCGGATCAGGCACCTACGGATCCTTCAGCGAAGCCTTTGAGAACCTCAACAAAATGGTGGTCATCGAGCCCAAAGGGGACAATGGCGATCAATACAGGGAAGCCTATGAAGCATGGAAAAATGCCCTTGAAATTTGTCTTAAAAACACTATAGGAAATTAATTTATAAATAACAGAACAATGGACGTATTATTAGGTAAGAAAGAGTATTTCCCCGGAATTGGAAAAATCAGTTTTGAAGGCAGGGAAAGTGATAATCCCCTGTCATTTAAGTTCTATGACGAGAACAAGGTGGTTGCAGGTAAAACCATGAAAGAACACATGCGTTTTGCAATTGCCTACTGGCACACCTTCTGTGGAACAGGTGAGGATCCTTTTGGACCCGGAACCCAGCTTTTCCCATGGGCCAATGGCTCCAATGCTGTTGAGAAGATGCAAAATAAAATGGATGCAGCATTCGAATTCTTCACTAAGATTGGTGCTCCATATTACTGTTTCCACGACATTGATGCCGCGGTAGAAGGAAACTCCGTTGCGGAATATGAAACCAACATGGCTAAAATGGTGGAATATGCAAAACAGAAGCAGGCAGCCTCAGGGGTGAAATTACTCTGGGGAACCGCCAACGTATTCTCCAATCCCAGGTATATGAATGGTGCAGCCAGCAGCCCGGATTTTAATGTACTCCCCTGGGCAGCTACACAGGTAAAGAATGCACTGGATGCCACCATCGCCCTTGGCGGTGAGAACTATGTATTCTGGGGTGGACGTGAAGGATACATGTCCTTGCTGAATACCGATATGAAGCGTGAGCAGGAGCACATAGCCCGCTTCTTTACAATGGCAAGAGACTATGCCCGAGGCAAAGGTTTTACGGGTCCTTTCCTGATCGAGCCCAAGCCTATGGAGCCCACCAAGCACCAGTATGATTTCGATACTGCTACTGTGATTGGCTTTTTAAATAAATACGGTCTGGCCGACGACTTCAAAATGAATATCGAAGTGAACCATGCCACCCTGGCCGGTCACACTTTCCAACATGAGCTCCAGGTGGCTGTAGATAATGGCATGTTCGGATCCATTGATGCCAACCGTGGTGATTACCAAAATGGCTGGGATACCGACCAGTTCCCCATTAACCTTTATGAACTGATCGAATCCATGTTCCCCATTATTGAGAATGGCGGATTTACCACCGGGGGGATAAACTTTGATGCCAAGACCCGCAGGAACTCGACCGACATGGAGGATATATTCTATGCACACATCGCAGGCATGGATACCTTTGCCAGGGCATTTGAAATCACCCTGGATTTGTTGGAAAACTCTTCTTACAGGAAAATGAAAGCCAACAGGTATGCATCCTTTGACAGCGGACAGGGAGCCAGTTTTGAAAAGGGCGAACTGAACCTTGAGCAGCTTGCTGCACTGGCCAAAACCAATGGAGAACCCAAGCAAATATCCGGCCAGCAGGAACTTTACGAATCTATTATTAACCAGTATATTAAATAGAAACTTCATGAGCTCAGCTACAAAACCCCGTTCCATTTCCCCGGTAATTTTTGCTTTAACGCTGGTTGCCGCACTGGGCGGACTTCTGTTTGGATATGATACAGCTGTAATCAACGGGGCCACCAATGCCCTCAGGCAGTTTTTTATAACACCGCTTGAAAATGATCCGGTCCTGGCTACAGCCACCATTATCCAGTTCAAAGGGATTGTTACCATTTGCCTGGTCATCGTAGTTGCACTGATTACCAGTTTTATTATCAAACTTTTCGGAAAGAAAAAAGGCCTGATTATCAGTGCGGTTTTGTGGCTTGTAGGCATTATTGTTCTCTATTTTTTCTTTTTAAGGGGCGAAAATGTACTCACCGAGGGACTGGGTAACTCCATCAAGGGATTTACAATTTCCAGCGCCCTGGTGGGCTGCATTATCGGTGGATCTATGGGAGGTTATATTTCGCAGAGTATTGGCCGGAAAAAGGGCCTGATCCTTGCTGCCATTCTCTTCCTGATTTCTGCCCTGGGATCGGCAATGCCCGAGAAGCTCAATTTCATGGGACTGGCCACCATTAGTTCCTTTATTTTTTATCGTGTTGTTGGTGGTATCGGCGTGGGACTTGCGTCCATGCTTTCACCCATGTATATTGCTGAGATTTCCCCGGCAAATGTGAGGGGTAAACTGGTTTCCTGGAACCAGTTCGCCATTATCTTTGGTATGCTCGTTGTATATTTTGTGAACTATGCCATTGCACGTGGACAGGCTGCTGAATGGATCAACGCCACTGGATGGCGCTGGATGTTCGGTTCTGAAACCATCCCTGCCATTCTCTTCCTGATCCTGCTTTTCTTTGTACCCGAATCGCCCCGTTTCCTGGTATTAAAAAAGAAGGAGAACGAAGCGCTGGCCCTTTTAAAAAGGATCAATCCGGGAACTGCCGAACAGGTATTCTCGGAAGTGAAACTTTCACTTAAAGAAAAACGTGCCCCCTGGTTGTCCTTTGGCGGATTAATCATTGTAATCGGAATCCTGCTCTCTGTGTTCCAGCAATTCGTAGGTATCAACGTGGTTCTTTACTACGCCGGGGATATCTTCAGGAGTATGGGATCTGGAAATGATTCATCCCTTCTCCAGACCATCATTGTAGGAATTGTCAACCTGAGCTTTACAGTGGTTGCCATCCTTACGGTAGACAAGTTCGGTCGTAAGCCGCTGATGATCTTCGGCGGCATCGCCATGGGCATAAGCATGCTTGCCCTGGGCCTTTCCTTCTACCTGGGTCAGATGGGAATCCTATCCCTGATCTTCATGCTTACCTATGTTGCAGCCTTTGCCATGAGCTGGGGACCGGTAACCTGGGTGCTGCTTTCAGAGATCTTCCCAAATAGCATCAAGGGAGCCATGTCTATTGCAGTAGCCTCCCAGTGGGTAGCCAATCTGCTTGTTTCATGGACCTTCCCCATGATGAATGAAAGCTCTGTGCTAACCAGGATGTTCAATCACGGTTTCTCTTACTGGATATACGGACTCATGGGATTTCTGGCCGCATGGTTCATCTTCAAACTGGTCCCTGAAACCAAGGGGAAGACGCTGGAGGATATTGAGAAGATTTGGAAGAAAAAAGCAATTAGCAAATAGGTAATAGTAAATGGGTAAATGGTAAATAGTAAATAGTAAATGGTAAATAGTAAATGGGTAAATGGGTAAATGGGTAAATGGGTAAGGATATGAAAAAAAGTTGGTTAATAATTGGTGTGACAGGGTTGATGTTGGTCCTGTCGACGGCTTGCGGAGGTTCGGAGAAATCCGAAACCTCCGAACCCGTCACTTTCTATGCAGGCTCATCCAATGGAAAACTGGAGTATTCCATTTTCCTTTGTGAACTGGATCCAAACAGCCTTGAAATAAACGTTCTGGACTCTTTTCCGGGACCCAGGGGATCGGGATATCTTGACTTGTCGCCCGACGGATTAACGCTCTTTGCCACTAGCGGAGTAGCAGTTTCCGATGATGAGGGGCATAATTCTATTGCCTCCTACGCTGTCAATCCTGGGGATCACAGCCTTGCATTAATCAACCGGCAATCGAGCCATGGACGGGGAACCTGTCACGTTCAGAGTAGTCCGGAAGGTAAATATGTTTTCGCAGCCAATTACAGTTCAGGAGATGCCACGGCCTTCCCTGTGGAAGCATCCGGCAGACTCGGTGAAGCCAGCTCGGTGGTAAAGGGTGAAGGGATCGGCCCGAATGCTCAGCGCCAGGAAGGCCCGCACTTCCACATGGTCATGATGGATCCGGAAGGAAAATTCCTGCTGGTACCGGATTTGGGGACTGATAAGATTATGAACTATGCTTTTGATAGTGAAACAGGGGTTTTATCTCCTAATCCCAATCAGCCCTTCCTGAAGATGGAACCCGGTTCCGGTCCCAGGCACCTGGCTTTCCACCCGGAAAAGAACCTTGTATTCATCCTGTCTGAAATGGGTGCCACTTTGACAGCCTGCACATTCGATCCAGATTCGGGGGTCCTGTCCATCATCAATTCCGCATCTATCGTGGAAGACGATTTTGCGGGCAATCGTCAATCGGCTGCTGTTCGCGTTCACCCCAATGGAAAATTTGTGTACGCTTCCAACCGGGACGACGTTAGCAACCTGGCTGTTTTCAGCATTGATGAAAACGGAAGCATCACACAAACCCAGATTTTCAGGGATATCCCCTACTGGCCCAGGGATTTCAACATTTCTCCTGATGGCAAATTCCTGCTGGTTGCCGGGGCACGTGCCAATGAAATTGAAGTATTTCAGGTGAATCAACAAACAGGATTGCTGAGTGGAACAGGTGCAAAAATAACACTGCCCGGAATCACAGGCATCGAATTCATCCCCTGAGGAAAAAAGTGTGAGGGCCTAATCTACCCTGTTGACAATAAGAGGGTAGCTATACTTTAGCGATAATATATTTCCATGCTTTGTCGGGATTTCAGCAAGAATTTGAATGGATTTATTGAGAATTTCCCCGGGATTCACATAGTACTGTAGGGAGGCTACACCGTTTTCAGTTATCAGGTATATCCTGGTTTGACTCCTTCCTTGCCCCTCAAGTATGAAATACCGGATCCCACTTCTCTTAGTAGTACAGGAGATTTCAAGGTCTATTCTATTTTTGGACGCCAGCATATCAATTTCACTAAAATATATCTTGGGATAATCTGTGATAAGGGTGCCGTCCATCTCATACTCTTTCAAGCCCGGTAATACGATATTATCTTCACAATTAAACTCGGCCTGCAAATTGCCATTTTTGTAAAATTTACGGGTAGGTCCATGCTTCTTTCCATCCTTGTAAGTACCGTGCTTGAATACCTGACCGTTTTTATAATACCAAATACAAGGTCCATGTTTTTTCCCATGTTCAAAAGTAAGCTTTGAGTAGATGGTCTTTCCATCAGGATAGTAGGTAACCCGCGTACCGTGAACTACACCCCCCGAATCCACCTGGTTTACACTTGAAAGAGTACCATCATCTCTTCTCTTTACAATGATCTCCATGCCATCGCCCTTCAAAACATAATCCCTATTCAGTTCGGATTGGGAACAAGAAATACATAAAAACATGTGTGCAGCAACCAAAGGACTGATGATGGGTATCCTGCTCATTTGCATGTGGTTTTAGCGTATTCTTTATAAATTTTTTAATGCTGAAGCGGGTGAAAGCTTCGCAGCTTTCCAGGTTTGTATGCTTACAGAAATCAGGGCGACCAAAAGAATGATAAGCGCCCCTGAAAGAAATAACCAGCCCTCAAATCCTCTCCTGTAGGAATAATTCATCAACCAGCCCCTCATGACCAACCAGGCGATAAGACTTCCTATAACTACACTGGGGATGAAGATCTTTAATAAGCTCAAATTCAGGGTGATCATTATGTTCCGGGAATCAGCTCCGTATACTTTTCTTACAGCCATCTCTCTGGTCTTTGTTTCTGTACCATGTGTCACTAAGCCGATCAAACCCAGGCTGGAGAGAAGGATGCTCAATACCGTAAAGATCATGACCCCTGATAATATTTGCTGCTCCCCCTCGTACAAGAGATCGTATTCATCCTCAATAAAACTGTAGTTTACAGGATGATCCGACAACTTTGAAATCTGCTCCTGTATAAGAGCAATGGTACCTTCTGCATCCGATCTTATCTTTACATAAAGGTGCCCATTCCTCCCAGTAGACATAAACATAAGAGGACCAATTTCATTTGAGAGATGCTGAAAATTAAAATCTTTAACCACTCCAATAATTTCGTATTCTTCCTCACCCCTCCTGAGTAAATGCCCAATAGGATCCTCAAATCCAATCAATCCAGCAAGCTTTTCATTAATCACGATCCGATTCTGATCAGTATCCATAGAGGAAAAAAATCTTCCTTCGCTCAAGTTGAGTTGATATACATCCGCATAATTCTCATCCACAAAAAGACGGTAGATCGAGGTAAAAGCCCCTTCCTCCAGTCCTTCCCACCTCCACTTTTCTGTAGTGCTCAAAACCGTCAAACTTACAGGAGAAGCACTTGCAAAAGTAAATCCTTCAACATTTGGATTGCCATCCAGCCAGTTATTGAGATTGTATAAAACCGAGTCATTTTCAGAGGGCAACTTGTACGACACAATGTCCTGCTTCGCATAACCAGTCTCAAATTTTTTCATGAAATCTGTTTGCCTGATGATTAAAAGACATGAGATGGCAAGGGCAATTGAAAGCACAAACTGATTCATTACAAAAGCGTTCCTAAGCTTGGCCTGAAAGATAACATTAGGCTTCCCCGAGGCATTAGAATTTAACAACACCTTTGAACCGGCCCTGATTGCGGGATAAAATCCCGATGCCAGACCCACAATGATCATGGCTCCTGGGAGTCCGAGCCATACAGTGTTATGGAAATAAAAAGGAGAGATGACTACTCCCAGAATATTTTCAAAAATCCGGAGGCCCAGCAGGGAAAACAGCGTTGCAAATCCCCAGGCGACAACAGACAAGAGGACCGATTCGACTATGAAATAGTTTGCTATATTAGCGGTACTCGCTCCATGAATCTTTCTCAGCCATACATCCTTTTCAAGCTTTACTGCATAAGCGGAGATCAGATTCAAGTAGTTTAAACAGGCCAGGATTAAAATCAAAGCAGCCACTCCCATAAACATATATAGCTTTTTCCTGTTCCCATGCCCATGTTCTGCATTGAAAAATTCAAAATCAGCCCCATACCTCAAATCCACAATGGGAATATACCCGATACCATATTGCTCATCAGTGATATGCTCACTCCACACCTTCTCCATCAAGAGCTTTACCTCTTCAATATCAGCTGATTGAGAAGTTTTAATAAAGCTTGCATCTGAGAGCTGCCACCAACTATCGGAAAAACCATATTCAATGCCATAGGAAACCAGAAAGTCAAATTGAAGGCTCGAATTAAAGGGTACATCTTTGAAAACTCCCTTCACGACCAGGACCAGCGTATCCTGATATATTAGTTCTTTACTAAGCGCATCTGCACCAGGGAAAATTTTATCGGCCAGACTTTTAGAAAGAAATATAGACTTTGGATCATCCAGGGCCTGGGCCCTGCCTGAAACAAGCTGAAAATTAAGCACCTCCAGAAACTCAGGTGTTGCAGCTATGCCCTTTTCCTTAAAAGCAGATTTCTGAGTGCCAACTGATCGGCCCCCATACAAATAGTAAAAGTGAAAGCTGCTTTCTATCTGAGGAATTTGTTCGGCCAAAGCAGCAGCCAGAGGCGCGGGTGTTTCCGGATAACGTTTAACAGTTCCCTTACGGTCTTTAACATCGGTTGTCAGCATATAAATATGATCCGATTGGTGATGAAACCTGTCGAAACGTAACTCCTGGATTGTCCATGCCGAAATTATAAAAACGCAGGCCAGGCCTATTACCAGACCCACCAGGCTAAAAACAGTATGACTTCTGAACTTAAAAATGAATTTTAAGGCACGTTTGACATGATTAAGTATCTGCATAAGCTTCCCATATTCGGGTAAAAACCCTTAGAATAATCAAACCTACAATCTAAGGATGACAATTCCTACTGTTTTTACAGTATTTCTACTGCTTTATCCGTTTTTCTACTGCATCTGCAGTAGTTTAAGGAAAAACGACTGCTGATAGTTGCGTGAATTGAAAGGTTTTAGAACAATTTAAGCACACCGTATAGGCCCACAAAAAGAATGGAAAGACAACTGATAACAAGGGTAATATTGTAGACTCTTCCTGGCAATATTGATTGCCTGTCAGATCCAAATCGGAACCAGAGTCCGGCAATCACCACAATAAGGAGCATGACAAAGGTGGCAATGCCCCCTATGGTAACCATCAGTACCGGTAATTTGATTATAAGGAAGGCAATGGTCCACAAGACCGGAAAAACAATGGCAAGGATACGGATGGTACGCAGTCGCACTTTCAAATTATTGAAATCGATCCACTTCAGTACACCAAAAAGGTCGGAGAAGACCCGGGTACGGATGGCCAGTGCTGCAAAGAGGGTTGAGAAAAGCACCACAAAGGAACCCATTAGAAAGATATTCTTGGCGGCAGGACCCACAGAGTCTGTGTAAATCCTGGAGATGGTCTCGATCATCCCGAATCCTTCGGGAAGTTCACCCCTCTGGTACAGGATGGATGCTCCCAGCAGAAAGAAAGCTGCGGTTACAACGGTATAAACGATCATGGACAAAAAAACATCCATGTACATTACCCTGATCCATCCCTTTGCCCTGTTAATCCACGATTGGGATCCGTCGTCCGGTCCGGTGAAGCGGGCATAGCCCTTTTCTATACACCAGTAATTGTAGGAGAGTATCTCATCCCCTCCCACCCCGGTCAGACCAAAGGCCGCCAGGGCAAAACCCACCGTGGCTCTTGGGAGCTTGAATGAAAGTCCTTCTGTAATATCTGACCAGCTTACGGCAAAGCCGGTTTTCTGCACCATAAAGAGTGCCGTTAGTGTAAACAGGGTAAATAGTCCCATAAACACCAGGGAGATCTTCTCCACCACATTATAGAAACCAAATAACATCACTGAGATTACCACCCCGGCAGTAATAAGGGTCCACCCGACAATGGAAACCGAAGGAATGGCAATGTTCAGAATGATGGCAACACCACCAATGATCCCACCCAGCTGACTAAAATGACCCAGAGGGTAACGAAACCGGCTTTAGCTCCCAGGGTGGAGGTATGATTGAAGATGAGTCGATCCGATATGGATCCTGTTGCCTGGAACTGTTCATAGATATAAATATAGCGATTCCTGACCCAGAGTTTGAATCCACATTGCTCGTAAAAAGGTTGTTTTATTCCACTTTATGAAATTATTGTATTATGCATGTGTCATTTTTATCCTATATTTGTAATACGCATGTGTCATTATGGACAAACTTATCACATATTCAATAGACAGTATTGCTCGTGTGGACATTGGTTTCAAGCGATATCTGCACAGGAAAATAAACTGGAATAACAGACTCAATATAATCACGGGTGCCCGTGGTGTTGGTAAAACGACCCTGATGCTTCAACACATCAGGGAGAATTTGTCCTCAAGGCCGGAGGAAGTGCTCTATATAAACATGGATGATCTTTATTTCTCGAACCATAGCCTTGTTGAATTCACAGGTGAATTTGTCAAAAGAGGCGGCCGCCATCTCTTTATCGATGAAATACACAAATACCCTCAATGGTCGAGCGAAATCAAGAATATCTATGATTACTTCCACGATCTCAATATCAATGTTACAGGTTCTTCGGCACTCGAAGTTTTCAAAGGGGAAGCTGACCTGAGCCGTCGGGCCATTCTACATAAAATGAACGGCCTGTCTTTCCGAGAATACATTGGATTAAAATACGGTATCATTTTCCCTCAATATCCCCTTGAACAATTACTACAGGAGCCTGCTCCAATTATCGAAAGCATCAAGGCTAAGATTAAACCCATCAGACTATTTGAGCAATACCTGGTATCGGGATACTATCCATTCTTCAAGGAAGGGGAAGATGAATACCATGTACGTTTAAAACAAATCATCAACCAGGTCCTGGACTATGATCTTCCTTCTGTTGAACGCATTGAATATGAAGCTGTTTACAAACTAAGGAAACTACTGTCGGTTCTGGCGGAGCTCGTCCCGTATAAACCAAATATCCTGAAACTGAGTCAACAAATTGGTGTCAGCAGGGATACCTTGAGAAGGTATTTGGCGCTTCTTGAAAAGGCTGGCCTGATTATGCTGCTATCAACCGACCGGTATGGAATCGGCAAGTTGAATAAACCGGATAAGATATACCTGAATAATTCAAACCTGATGTATGCACTTTCCCCATTGCAGGTGAATCCGGGAACAAGCAGAGAAACATTTTTTTATAACCAGTTGCAGGTGAGCCATTTGGTAACTACTTCAGAAAAATCTGATTTTGAAATTGATCAGACCTTTACCTTTGAAGTGGGAGGCAAAAATAAAGGCAGCAAACAAATCTCAGGAATATCAAATGCCTATATTGCTGCTGATAATACTGAACATAGTTATCAGAACAGAATACCTCTCTGGCTTTTCGGCTTCCTATATTAAAGAAAATCTGCTGCTGTAAAACTGTATGTTTCTCCTGCAACGGTTTCCTGAGAAATCACCTGACCTTGATGCCGTACCTTCAGCACACTGCCCTTAAGTGATTTCACTTCCATGGATAGCAGCTCCCCGTCTTGCCATTCAATGGTCCATTCGAATGCGCCCCTGCCTTTAATTCCGGAAATTTTCCCGGAGGAAAGTGCATGGGGCAGCGCAGGAAGAATATCCTGGTAGTAATCACCGTTTTCATCACGCAGATGCGATTGCAGAAACATTTCTGTAATGCCCGATGTAGCGCCAAAGTTTCCGTCAATCTGGAAGGGAGGATGGGCGTCAAAGAGGTTCATGTACAAACCTCCTCTATCCCTCATATCAACATCCTGGGAAATAGAAGGCACCATCAGATTTCTGAGTAACATAAAGGAGTGGTCACCATCCAATAGCCTGGCCCAGAAATTTATTTTCCATGCCCGGGACCAGCCCGTCCCCCCATCTCCACGATGAGATAGAGTGACTTTACAGGCCTCTGCCAATTCGGGTGTTGTTAAAGGATGTATTTCATTCCCCGGGTGCAGTCCCCATAAATGTGAAACATGACGATGCTGATTTTCAGGATCATCCCGGTCTTCCAGCCACTCCTGCAACTGGCCATGTTGACCCACCTGATTCGGGGCTATTTTACTTCTCTTCTCATCCAGTATTTTCGCAAAATCTTCATCAACACCCAACTCCCTGGCAGCCTCGGCAGTATTTTGAAACAGATTTCGAATGATCTGGTGATCCATAGTCGGTCCCATTACCAGTCCGCCGTTCTCCGGACTATTACTGGGTCCGCTCACCAGCCACCGATGATTCGGATCAGGAACCAGGTACTCCACAAAAAATTCCGATGCCCCTTTCAGGATGGGATATGCCCTGTCCTTCAAATAATCCCGGTCGCCCGAAAATTGATAATGCCACCATAAATGCTGACTTAACCATGCTCCTCCAACCACCCATATTCCATGATTCGAATTATTGATCGGGGCGGCACCACGCCAGATATCCGTATTATGATGCGCTACCCATCCATCCAAATCATAATGTTCCCTGGCAACATGCTGTCCGGTTACAGACAAGTCCTCCACCATTCCAATCAGCGGATCAGAGAGTTCTGACAGGTTGGTAATCTCAGCCGGCCAGTAATTCATTTCCGTATTGATATTGATTGTGTACTTGCTGTCCCAGGGGGGAGAAAGCCTGTCGTTCCAGATTCCCTGCAGATTGGCAGGCTGAGTTCCCTCCCTGGAGGATGAAATCAACAAATACCTTCCATATTGAAAAAGGAGGGAAACCAGGTTCGGATCTTCATCCTGGGCAAAGGAAATCAATCGTTCGTTGGTGGGACGAAGGGAAAGCCCCGACACTCCCAGGTCCAGCTCCACCCGGCCCATCAGCGCCTGGAAATCTTTGAGGTGCCGCTCCCTGAGCTCCTTATAAGATTTAGCCGCCAAATTATCAAGGTAATTCTCGCAAAGCGCTGTGGGATTTTCGCTTATATCCTTGTAAGACAGAAAACTGGTGGCTGCCACAAGAGAAAGCGTTGCCTGATCTGCTTCAAGAACTTTAAGCGCATTCCCTTCCTGTACAGTTTCACCTCCTTCAGCCTCCACCTTTAATCGGGCCTCGAAAATAAGTCTGCTTTCCGGATATGGCATTCCCATATAATCCAACGCTTTAGGGTAATTATTCGCCTTCCCTTTTAAAATAATCACATTCCCTTCCACTGAAACATCGTAGCTGTTGTGCGGCGAATCCAGTTCCACTTCAAAACTCAAAGCTTCCTTTTCTGATGCTTCCAGTCGGATCATGATGGCCTGGTCGGGCTCTGAAGAGAATACTTCCCTTTTATAGCTTACATCTTCAAGC
Organism: uncultured Bacteroides sp.; assembly: GCA_964601975.1. GTDB lineage: Bacteria > Bacteroidota > Bacteroidia > Bacteroidales. Next base: position 1,559 of record CAZRPW010000083.1, on the reverse strand, counting down.
TTATAACTAAGTGATGAAATGGCATCCTCCAGGTCAAGCACGCGCTTATATTCCGTAACATCTTCGTGTCCCGGGAAATGAAGTAAAATATTTCCGAAAGGCTGATAGCAAAACTGCCCGAAGGGACTGGACATAAAACGTTCATTGCCCAGTTTGTGGGCCTCTTCCTGTTTATCTTCCCAGAGCAGCTTACGCAATTCATCAAGCACCTCATATGCCTCTTTGTGTGCATAATCATGGGGTTGCCCGGTCCAAAGGCTTTCTTCGTTGAACTGAATAATCTCATTGGCCGTTCCTCCATAAACCATGGCTCCCAGTCGGCCGTTACCCACTGGCAGCGCCTCGGTCCAGCTGGTCGCCGACTGATCATACCAGAGCATCAAGGAAGGATTTATGGCCTTATCAACAATGCTGTCATTGTTGCAAGAGATTATGCCCAGCAGAGACACAATTATCCCTGCAAGTATAACTACAATACTTTTCATAAGTATCCTCAATATAAAAATCAGTCCGTGTTCTTTGCCCAATTACACCTTATTCGGAACAACAAATCCTTCCCTATAATTCCGGGTAAGCATCTGATCTGCCTCTTCATCATTCACAAAAGTTTCAGATTTTGGATTAAAGGTCAATACACGATCGAGTCTGTAAGCAATATTACCCAGATGTGCCAATCCGGATGAGAGGTGAGCAGTCTCCACAGGAGCGTTTAAAACAGATGCATCATGTTTTCGAACCGCATCAATGAAATTAGCAAAATGCCCGTCCGTACCACCGGCACCCCGGTCTATGCCTGTCGCTGATTCTAATCCATCATCTCCCGATTTACCCGGTTCTCTGTTCTGCCCTAAATAGGTCTTATACTTATCATAACCATCCACAACAAGGATGCCCTTATCACCATAGAAAATATTCCCAACACTGGCTCCCTGTTCTGTGTTTGTACACCAGGGTCGCACTTCAAACTGTATGATTTTATTCTCTTCAGGGTAGTTGTATACCGAAGTAAGTACTTCGGGTACCTCTTTGCAATCATCCCAAAGGAATTTTCCACCCATGGAAGTGATCTTTGTGGGAAGCCCCACATCCAATCCCCACATGCAAAGATCAGTTTCGTGAATGCCCTGGTTACCCACATCGCCATTTCCATAATCCCAGTGCCAATGCCAGTTATAATGTACCAGGTTTTCCGTGAACGGACGCTTGGGAGCCGGACCGGTCCACAAATCATAATCAAGTCCCTCCGGAACCGCAGAGAATCCCTTATCCCCGATATCACCACGCCATCTGAAAACGAGGCCGCGTGCCATATATACCCTGCCAATATATCCGTCCCGCATCAACTCGATGGCCTCGTTTACAGCTGGAGAACTTCTCAATTGCACTCCGTGCTGAACAATGCGATCATACTTTTGCGCCGCCTCAACCATCTTACGGCCCTCCCATATGTTATGCGAACCCGGTTTTTCAACATAAACATCTTTACCTGCCTGGCAAGCCCATATCACTGAAAGTGCATGCCAGTGGTTTGGTGTTGCCACGCTGACCACATCAATATC